>URLG01000049.1 GCA_900548535.1 Candidatus Segatella intestinihominis
TCATCACCAAGAGCTACAAAGAGGGTAGCAAGGCTGTGAAGTGGAGCTGCGATGGATCACCTGCATTCGAGATTGAGGATGCCGAGAAGGAAGATCGTGGTTCTGACATCATTCTCCACATCGCCGATGACTGCAAGGAATTCCTCCAGAAGAGTAAGATAGAGGAACTCTTGAACAAGTATTGCAAGTTTATGGCAGTGCCTGTAGCCTTCGGCAAGAAGACTGAGTGGAAGGATGGTAAGAACGTGGAGACCGATGAGGATAACATTATTAATAATGTAGAGCCTCTTTGGACCAAGACTCCTAGCACACTTAAGGATGAGGACTACAAGAAGTTCTATCATACCCTGTATCCTATGCAGGACGACCCATTGTTCTGGATCCACTTGAATGTAGACTTCCCATTCAACTTGACGGGTATCCTGTACTTCCCACGCATCAAGAACAATATCGATATGCAACGCAACAAGATTCAGTTGTATTGCAATCAGGTATTTGTTACTGACCAGGTAGAGGGCATCGTGCCAGAGTTCTTGACCCTGCTTCATGGCGTCATCGACTCACCTGACATCCCATTGAACGTGAGCCGTAGCTATCTGCAGAGCGATAGCAACGTAAAGAAGATTTCTACCTACATCACCAAGAAGGTGGCTGACCGCTTGAACTCTATCTTCAAGGAGAACCGCAAGGAGTATGAGGAGAAGTGGGATGACCTGAAGCTCTTCATCAACTATGGTATGCTCTCACAGGAGGACTTCTACGATCGCGCCAAGGACTTCGCCCTGATGAAGGACGTTGAGGGTAAGTACTTTACCTTCGATGAGTACAAGACATTGATCAAGGACAACCAGACCGACAAGGATGGCAACTTGGTATATCTCTATGCCAACAACAAGGAGGAGCAGTACTCTTACATCGAGGCAGCTAAGCAGAAGGGCTATTCCGTATTGCTGATGGAAGGTCAGCTGGATACTCCTATGGTCAGTTTGCTGGAGCAGAAGTTGGAGAAGAGCCGCTTTACCCGTGTTGACTCAGACATCGTGGATCGCCTCATCGTGAAGGAAGATGCCAAGAAGACAGACTTGACCAAGGAACAGACTGACAACCTGTCGGAGGTGTTCCGTTCTCAGATGCCAAAGATAGACAAGGCAGAATTCTATGTGGAGATTCAGGCTCTCGGCGAGCAGGGACAGCCAGTGCTTATCACCCAGAACGAGTACATGCGCCGTATGAAGGCAATGAGCCAGTTCCAGGCAGGCATGAACTTCTATGGTCAGATGCCAGATAGCTACACCATCGTATTGAACTCAGACCATGCCTTGGTGAAGAAGGTATTGGGCGATGCAGAGGCTAACACTGCCGAGGCATTAAAGCCAATCCTCGCAGAGCTCAAGGGACAGGAGGCTCGTCTTGCTGTATTGCATCAGGAGCAGAGCAAGAAGAAGCCAGAGGAGATTACCCAGGAAGAGAAGGACGATGTACACAATACCGAGAAGGCAATCTCTGATGAGAAAGCTAAGCGTGATGAAATCATCTCTGGTTATGCCAAGGGCAATAACATCGTACATCAGCTCATCGACCTTGCCTTGTTGCAGAATGGTATGCTGAAGGGTGCTTCTCTCAATGCATTCTTGAAGAGAAGCGTGGATATGATTAAGTAAAAAATAGGTTCTGTGAGTGTTACAAAACTTTGTGTGAGGTAACATTTCATGTAACAATATGTATCTAGATATGTGCTAAATGTTTCAAATGGGGCATTTAGCACATTTTTTTGTCTCTTTTGTTTGGTGGCACCGCGATTTTTTGCTATCTTTGCATTATTGTTATCGCATTGCTTTGCGGTTACAGGATACATAAAAACTATCATCATGGAACAGATAGAATCTAAACGCAGCATAATTGCTGAATACTACACAGCACACTATGACGAACTACAAAAGTTTGTCGCCTCTCGGTTGCTATTTGCTGAAGATGCTGAAGATGTTGTCCAGAACATCTTTGTTCGTCTCTTGCAAATGGACAAGATGATTACGCCCATCACTTTGCCCTGTTTGGTCTATACGGTGGCAAGGAATCTCATCTATGACTATTGGCGCCACAAGCGCAAGGTAGAGGAGTATGAGCATATCATCCAGAAGAGCGATTGGGCTGTGAAGTATATAGATGATGTGGAGTCTGTGTATTCTGCCCATGAGGTGGGGGAGCAACTGGAGCATAGCATAGCCCGCCTCTCCAGCAAGCAGAGTAAGATATATCGACTGCATATCTATGAGGGATTGCAGGTGAGTGAGATTGCGGAGCAATTGAGTTTAAAATATAAAAATGTGGAGTATTGCTTAGGTTCGGCAAGAAAAGAGGTTCGAACCTATATGAAAAAGATGATGGCGGGGTAGTTAGGAGTTTGGAGTTAGGAGTTTGGAGTTAGGAGTTTGGAGTTAGGAGTTACATGCCTTATGATTCCGTAGGCAACTCCTAACTCCTAACTCCTAACTCCTAACTAAATCTTAGTTTTCCTTGAATGCCACTACGCGCGTCAAAGCCTTGTCCATATAGAAAGTCTGGGTGAGCTCTTGCTCCTTGCCCGCCTTGTCGGTCAGCTTATAGGTGGCCCTTATATATAATAAGGTGTCGCTGATGGCAGAGGCATCTTGATAGTTGATGTTCTTTTTCATGTATGGCATCTGGCTCATGTGCTGTCGCATGTCTTTCACGCCATTCATGTCTATCATCGCCGTAGGAGTGAGGCGGCTGAATCGCTCATAGCTACAGTCCCTCTCCTCCAGATTCTCATTCAGGAAATCCTTGACGAGCGATTGAGCCTTGTGCTGGTCGCCACAAGATGTGAGTGCCAGCACCAAGCCCATTGCTAGGAATGTTAACTTATTCTTCATAATCTATATGTTATTTTACGCTGCGCAAGATGCTTCTATTTCACACTGCGCAAGATTTCGAGCAAGTGGTCCCATACCATCTGCACGGTAGGGATGAGCAGTGCTTCCTCTGGGGTATGCACATTGCGAAGGGTTGGACCGAAGCTTACCATGTCGAGGTCTGGGTAGCGCTCTGAGAACAAACCGCACTCCAAGCCGGCATGAATGCCCTTGACCAATGGTTCCTTGCCGAAGAGTTTCTCGTAGCTCTTCACTGCCAAGTCGGTGAGCTGGCTGTCGGCACGCATCTTCCAGGCTGGATATTTGTCGCCAACAGTTACCTCGGCACCTGCCAAGAGGAAGGCAGCCTTCACGGTGTTGGTCATGTTCTCCAAGTTGCTCATCACATTGCTGCGCTGTGAAGCCACGATGTTGATGCTGTCATCGCTGGTTGCCACGCTTGCCACATTGCTTGATGTCTCTACCATCCAGGCGATGGCCTCGTCTTGGCAGGTGGTGAGCGGACCATTGTCTACAGCCTGCAATGCCATGATAAACTTTTGGGCTGTTGCTGGCTCGATGACGGCAGCAGCCTCAGCGCTCTCCATCTTGAACTGCATGCTCTGCTCGGTAATGTGGAATTCATCCTCTACTTCAGAAGCAAAGACATTCCAGTCGGCACGAACCTGCTCCTTAGCCTCGTTCTTTACGGCGAAAACCACCTTGCCATCACGTGGAATGGCATTGTGCATCTTGCCACTGTTGAAGCTAACCAAGCGGATGTCGCCATTCAGTTTCGCATTTTCCAAGAAGAGAAAGCGAGAGAGAATCTTGATGGCATTGGCGCGCTTCTTGTCGATGTCATCACCAGAGTGACCACCGTTAAGTCCTTTCAAGGAAATCTCCAGGAAGAAGTAACCAGCTGGAGCTGCCTCACGCTGGAAGTGGAAGGTGGCATGAGTGGTCTGACCACCGGCACAAGATACAAAGATCAAGCCTTCGTCCTCTGAGTCCAGGTTGATGAGCATCTTGCCCGTCATAAATCCTGCCTTCATGCCGTGAGCTCCCGTAAGTCCGGTCTCCTCATCACGGGTGAAGACGCACTCGATAGGACCATGCTCAATGTCGTTGCTGGCGAGGATGGCGAGCTCGATAGCGCAACCGATACCGTCATCGGCACCCAGGGTAGTGCCCTTAGCCTTGAGCCAATCGCCATCGATATAGGTCTGGATGGCATCCTTATGGAAGTCAAAGTCTACATCCACCAACTTGTCGCATACCATATCCATGTGGCTCTGCAGGATGATGGTGGCTGCATTCTCATGTCCTGGAGTGGCTGCCTTGCGAATCAAGACATTGCCAGTTTCATCTACCAAAGTCTCCAGATTATGGATTTTACCAAACTCCTTGAGATACTCAATCATGTTCTCCTCGTGCTTGGAAGGACGAGGTATTTCGTTGATCTTTGCGAACTGCTCGAACACAAGAGCAGGTTGTAATTCACTTTTATTCATTAATTTTCTGTTATTTTGTTTTGAATTTTCATTTATTTCTCGTATTTTGTTTTGGATATTGCCCAAAAAATCGTACCTTTGCACCGTGAAGTGCACTAAAGCACTGCAAAGATACGAAAAATGATAAAATTAATGTTATTAAGCGTGTTAATAATTGCTATCTGCATGGCATTATTTAGCGTAAAACTGATTTTTAAGAAGAACGGCAAGTTCTCTTCGCAGCATATTCATGACAATCCTGGTCTTCGAAAGCAGGGCATCCATTGCGTGATAGACCAAGATAGGGAGGCGCGCGCAGCCAACAAGGCATACTGATGAATAATTAGTAATGTATAATGTATAATTAATAATTCACATTTGAAGTAATAATAAAATACAATATAACGACAATGAAAAAGAACATTTTGAGTTCAGTGGCTATCGCAGCTGTGGCTGCCTTGTCATTGGCATCATGCAACAAGTCACAGCCTCAGGTGGAGGCTAAGTCTGAGAGCAAGGCTCCAGCTGAGTTGAAGATTGCTTATGTAGAGGTTGACTCTATCATGACTCAGTACACTTTTGCCAAGGAGTATTCTGCTCTGCTCGAGAAGAAGGGCCAGAACATCCAGGCTACTATCGCACAGAAGGGTCAGCAGTTGCAGGCTGCTGCGGCTAATTTCCAGCAGAAGATTCAGCAGAATGCATACACTCGTGAGCAGGCTGAGGCTGTACAGGCTGGCTTGCAGAAGCAGCAGAATGACCTTCAGGGTTTGCAGCAGCGCTTGAGCAATGAGTTTGCTGCTGAGCAGGACAAGTACAACAAGGCTCTCCATGACAGCATCGCCAACTACTTGGCTCAGTATAACAAGGACAAGAAGTATAGCATCATCTTCTCTAAGAGCGGCGACAATCTGCTCTATGCTGACAAGGCTTATGACATCACCAACGAGGTAATCGCTGGCTTGAACAAGGCATACAAGGGTAAGGTGAAGGGTGCTGATGAGGCTCCTGCTAAGAAGTAAATAGCTTATGCTTCGTAACGAAAGATACGAATTCATATTAAACCATTTCAGAAATGCGCTGCCAAATGTGACTACAGAGTTGCAGTTTGGTAGCGCATTTCAACTATTGGTGGCTACATTGCTATCGGCTCAGTGTACCGATAAGCGCATCAATATGGTTACGCCGGCTCTCTTTGCCCGTTATCCCGATGCCAAGAGCATGTCGCAGGCTAGCGAGGAGGATATCTATGAGTTGATTTCCTCGGTGAGTTATCCCAATGCCAAGGCTAAGCACTTGGCGCAGATGTCTCGACAAATCGTGGAACTCTTCGGTGGCGAGGTGCCTGAGGCGGCTGATGACTTGGTGAAACTGGCAGGGGTGGGGCGCAAGACGGCGAATGTGATACGTGCCGTTTGGTTTGGACATGCCACGATGGCGGTGGATACGCATGTGTATCGAGTGAGCCATCGCATGGGATTGGTGCCTCGCACTGCCGATACGCCTCGCAAGGTGGAAGATTATCTGATGAAGCATATTCCGGAGCAGGACATTCCAAATGCCCATCACTGGATATTGCTGCATGGTAGATATGTATGTAAGAGTGCCAAGCCGCTCTGTGAGAAATGCTTCTTCCAGGAGCATTGCCCTAAAATATTAAAGGACAGTAAGCTGTAATAAAAGCTTGCTGTCCTTTTTGTTATATATATAATAATGTGTAATTATATATGTATGGTCTTGTTCAGGAGATAGTTGTCGAGTATCACCATGGCAGCCATTGCCTCTACTACCGGTACGGCTCTTGGCAATACGCAAGGATCGTGCCTGCCACGTGCCGTTAGCTTGGTGGCATTTCCCTCCAGGTCCACAGTGTCTTGCTCCATGAGCAGGGTAGCTACAGGCTTGAACGCTACTCGGAAGTAGATGTCCTGACCATTGCTCAAGCCACCCTGGATGCCTCCGCTGTGATTGGTCTTGGTGGTGATAGAGTTGCCAGGTAGGAACACATCGTTCTGCTGACTGCCACGAGCGGTGACGCCCGCAAATCCCTCGCCATATTCAAATCCCTTTACAGCATTGATGCCCAGCATCGCTGCGCCCAGTTGGGCATGGAGCTTGTCAAACTCAGGTTCGCCCAATCCCACGGGGCATCCCTTGATTACGCAGGTGATGATGCCACCAATGGTATCGCCGTCGGCCTTCACGCTAGCTATGAGATCTTCCATCTCCTTGGCTTTCGCCTGGTCTGGACAGCGCACGGGATTGTCCTCTATGGTGCTGAGGTCATACTGATGGTAATCCTTATCCAGCGAGATGCTGCCCACTTGAGAGGTGTAGGCGGTGATGCTGATGCCCAACTGGCGTAGAGCCAACTTGGCAAGGGCACCACCTACGCAACGAGCGATGGTGATGCGAGCCGAAGAGCGACCTCCACCACGATGGTCACGCACGCCATACTTCTCATGATAAGTATAGTCGGCATGCGAAGGGCGAAACAGACAGCGCATGTTCTCATAGTCCTGAGAATGCTGATTCTGATTGCGTACCTCGAAACCGATAGGCGTACCTGTGGACTTGCCTTCGAACACACCACTCAGAAACTCCACCTTGTCGGCTTCCTTTCTGGCTGTGGTGATATGGCTCTGACCTGGACGGCGGCGATTGAGCTCGCTCTGCACGAAGTCCATGTCAATGTCTATGCCGGCAGGGAAACCGTCGATGACACCTCCCACGGCTACACCATGACTCTCACCAAATGTTGTGAGTGTGAATAGATGACCAAATGTATTCCTCATATTATCTACTAAATATTACTTGTTGCAACCACCTTCGCAACCACCTTCGCAACCGCCTTCGCAGTCGCCACCACACTTGTCGCAACCGCCACCGCAGCCACCAGCCTGTCCGCTCAAGATTTCAGCCATCTTGGCAATTTCCTCGGCTGTAGCCTCACGGCTCTCCAAGATCTGACCACAGAAGTTCAGCTTCAAGCCAGCCAATGGGTGGTTCAGGTCGCAAGTTACCTTGTCGTCGGTGATGTTCTTTACCACAGCATTGAAGTGGTTGCCATCCTCATTCTGCAATGGGATGATGGCGCCTACCTGTACGTGCTGCGCGTCAAACTGGCCATTGATGGTGAAGATCTGCTTGTCCAGGTCGATGACACGCTCGTCATAGTGCTGACCGTAAGCCTGCTCTGGCTCCAACTCAAAGTCGAACTCCTCGCCCTGAGCCAAGTCTACTATCTTCTCCTCGAATGCAGGCAAGGTAACGCCCATGCCGCTGATGAAGAAGAAAGGGCGCTCGTCGGTAGTGCGCTCGATGAGCATTTCTTCACCATTACTTCCCTTAGTTACGTCATAGAGTGCGTATGACACTCTGATGAATTTGTTCTTTACGTTTGATTCCATTTTATATTTTTCGTTTTTATTATTGTCTTATTTATTGATGTCTGTTACTTCTTGTTGGCTCTTTTCTTCTTTGGAATGCCATGCTGGTCTTTCACCTCCTTGAGCATAGCCATTCTTTCCAGATAGATGGGGCGCCATTTGTCTATGAGGTCTTGCAGACCCTTGCTCTTGTTGCTCAGCTCGGCATATTCCTCGCCGTCTGTCTTGCCCTCTTTCTTGAGATCGAGCATTCTGGAGAGCATGGCTTTCTGGTGCTGCTCGGCTGCCGAGAGCTGGTTGCCTAGTTTCTGCACGCTTTCGATGAAAGCCAATGCCTTGTCTATGTGATTCTCTTGTTCCATATATATAATAATGTGTAAAACCGCCTCTCCATTTGGGGAGTTAAGCGAATATCTTCTGCAAAGATACAAAAAAATATTGGTTCTGAAAAGAGAATTGGCATAAATGTTATCAGAAGAGTAGAAAATAGGTGAAGATACCTATCATTTTGTAGGTGTTACAAGGCATGAAATACACTTGAAAGTAAATTGTAATATTCGGATAGCAATTTGTAAGCTAATAATTGTAATAAATAACGTTATGTTGTTAATTTTGGGTGTTTGCTATTGATGTAAGTCAAAAAAGAGTGAGAAAAATGGAAAAAATCGACTAATTGTTTGCGTACACAGAAAAAAGTTCGTACCTTTGCAGTGTCTTAAAGAAAAAGACTATAGGATAATGTTTAACTAGGGCACCTCAAGTAAGGTTTGACCCACAAAGTAAAGAAAGGTAAAAAGATTATGAAGAAGATTATGATTTTGGCAGTAGCAATGTTCGCAATGGCAACAACTACTTTTGCAGCAGACGAGGCAACAAACGCAACAGCAGCTTACAACATGAACGTGCAGATGGGTAGCTTGGCAGATGCATTGTCACTCAACATCGATCAGACAGAGGCTGTAGCTGATGTACACAAGAACTTCACTGCAGATATGATGAATGCAGCAACTGCTCCAGCTGAGGAGCGTGCAGCAATGATCGACAAGGCTGTCATCAAGGATTTGAAGTACATGCACGGCATCCTCAATGGCAATCAGTATCGCAAGTACGTGATGCTCTTGAACGCTACACTCGTTAACCGTGGTTTGAAGTAATCACGATTGTTGATAAAGAGAAAAATAAGAGAGAGATATTTTAGTGAAGAACTGCAGGTCGGGTCATACTGGCTTGCAGTTCTTTTTTTATGCGGTTTTCGCCCTCATTTCCTTTCTGTTTCTATCCTGCTGGCTACCATTTATGGGGTAATCATAAGTAGGTATTGATGAAAACCCCCATTTTTAGGTATTGCAGGAATGAGAAAAAAGCCGTACCTTTGCACCCGTAAAACAGAATGTATTGCGAGACATATACATATAAATGATTATTCGGTTGTAAGAGAACAGCCATGCTATTTGAAACTTTTAGATAGAATGACTATTAAATAAAGATGAAATAAAATCTTGTTCGCTAATAGAAATAATTCATAATGTTTTTGTATAATATGTATAGGGCTGCCCGTGAGGGTAGCCCTTTATGTTTGTATACATATTATAGGTCGGCGAGATGGCGCTCCACGGGGATGCCGCGGTTGATGTCGTCATTGTCCTTGTTCCGGTCTATCCACTTGCGCAGGGTGTCCATTGCCACTCGGGTGGCGTGGCGCAGATGGTCGCCATCCATCATTCTGCCCTCTATGATGCTAGAGAAGATGTCGCCTGTGCCAGGAAATTGCACGGGTATCTCCTCGTATGGCAAGAGAAAGTGCTCGTCTGTGAGATGATTGTAGCCCACCACGGCGTGCTCGCCATCCACGATGCAAGAGGTGATGAGTACGGAGTGGGAGCCTATGGCTCTCAGCTTGTTGACCAGCAGTTGGGCTTCTTGCTGCGTGATACCTTCAGCCTTGTAGGGTTCGTCGGTGAGCAGGCAAGCTTCCGTATAGTTGGGGAAACAGAGGTGAGCCACGCTCAGCATCTCTTTCATGCAGCGGATGGTGCCTTCGTTGGCACCACCATATAGCTTGCCATAGTCTGCCATCACGGGATCCACGAAGATATGGGTGCCAAGGGCTGCTTGCTGTGCGCAATATCTAGCCACTAACTGTGCCTGATGCTCGGATGCCATGAAGCCTGTGGTGATGGCATCGAAGTGGATGCCCAGCTCGTTCCATTTCTGCAGAGCCTCCTCTATGTAAGATGTGCTCTCCAGAATGGCATATTTGCCATAGGGGAAGGTGTTGCTGATGAGCATGGTGGGCAGGTTGTATACATCATGCCCCATATAGGAGAGAATGGGCATCTGTACGGCTGCAGATACCTTGCCGTATCCACACATGTCGCTGATGACGAGGATGTTGTTCTTTTCTTTCATACTTTATCATTTAGTAACTGGCTGTACACTTGATGCCTAGCGCCTCCACACGTGCCTTGATGGCATCGAGTGTCTCGTGGGATGCTTTCTCCAGGAGCTTGTCTGGAGTCTCACGGTCGATGGTATATACCATGACTTGCTGTGGCTTGATGTCTTTTACGGCTTCCAGCCATGGAGCCACGTACAGCTCGCTGGTGTTGTCCATACCGTCGCCGCAGAGGAACATGGTCTGGATGATGACGTGGCCTTCAAATTTCTTGAGGTCTTCTATCACGTCCTTTACGTCATAGTGGGGCTGCTGTGGGCGATCCAGTTTCTTGATATAGTCCATGTCCACGGTGTCTAGCTTCAAGATGTTGTTGTCTACCAGCATCAAGGCCTCGCGCACTTCGGGCTTGTAGATGTATGTGGCGTTGCTCAGTACGGAGAGCTTGGCCTCAGGGAAGTACTGGTTGCGCACCTCTACAGTGTCTTCTACGATTGCCTTGAAGTCGGGATGACCTGTTGGCTCGCCATTGCCAGCAAATGTGATGTCGTCCAGGGGCTCGTGGTTCTCGTGTCTTTTCTTCAGCACTTCGGTCAGTGCCTCTTTCACTTCCTGGCGTGTAGGGCGCTTGTGCTTAGGGCGAAAGTCGGCGTTGAATCCGCATTCGCAGTATAGGCAGTCGAATGAGCAAACCTTGCCATCGTTTGGCATGAGGTTGATGCCGAGTGATACACCGAGTCTTCTGGAGTTTACCGGACCGAATATCGGTGATGGATAGATAATTGTTGCCATATTTATTCTTTTCCTTTCTTCTTATTTTTCTTTCCTCTTCTTTCATTCTTGGTTCGGCTGGCAAAGGTACTAAAAAACTCGTAAAGGAGCAAATTTTTTGGCTCCTTATTGTTGAGTTTTTCTTTTTACGCCTCTTGTTGCCTCTGCTTCCAGTGGATTTTCGGGCCAATAGTGCTTCGGGTAGCGACGCTTCAGCTCTTTTCTTACCTCGAAGTAAGTGCCTTGCCAAAAGCTCTGCAGGTCTTGGGTGAGCTGCACGGGCTTGAATCCTGGTGATAGGAGTTCCAGCAGGAGGGGCTGCTTGCCATCATTGACGCAGGGTGTTTGCTCCATGCCAAAGCATTCTTGGAGCCTAACACTGAGCACGGGGGCTTCTGCTCCAGAGCGGTAGTCGATGCGTATTCGGCTGCCCGATGGCACTTGTATGTGGGTAGGGGCTAGGCGCTCTATCTCTTGCTGCATCTCGTAGGGGATGATGTTCCATATCACCTCGTTGAGGTTGATTTTCTTCAGCTCGCTGTTGGTGGTCCTCATCTTGCCGTTGTCTTCCAGATAGAAGGGGAGCCAGTCGATGGCTGTCTGCATCAGGTGCTCGGTGGATAGGTTGGGGAGCCCCAGTTCGGGGTGCCAAAGTGCCACTTGCGCCACTCGGCGTTGCAGGGCTTGCGTGTCCTTGTCCCAGTTGAGCATGCTGAGTCCTTCTTTCTTCATGGCTTCGCAGATGATGCTGATGAGTTGCTGCTTGTCGGCATCCTGGATGGGCTTGCTCTCTATCGTCAGCTGTCCGATTCGCTTTTCTCGCTGCATCACCACGCATCCCTGTTTGCTGTCCCAGCTGATGTTGTCGCGCTGGGTGCAGGATAGGGCGTTGGCATCTACGGGGGCAGCTAGGAAAACTCTGCCTGTGGCAGATGGCGCGGAGGCGGAACCGGAGGTATTGAGCGATGCGATGACCAACCATTTGTGAGCCAAGAGCGAGTCTTCGGGGCTGAGGCGTACTTGGTCGCCGCTGGCCAGGCGATAGGTACCGATGTTGTCTATGCTCATGGCGATGCGCTCTGGGTAGGCGGAGGCTAGCAGATAGCCCATTTCGCAGGCGTCTATCTCCGAGTTGTCTTCCGATATCTTGCTGACGCTAGTCCTTCGGTAGTCTTCCGCTATCTTGGCTATTCTAGCCCATCTGTCCAATGTCTTCTTCCTCCGATTGCTGCGCAAGATGCTGAGGCGGAGCGTCATGTCGGTATCAGTCTCGGCAGAAAGCGGGTCTTTCTCTTCCAGAATGGCTGCGATGTCGCAGGCGAGTGCCTTCTGTGCTTGGGTCTCAGCCGTAAGAATCATCTTGGCTATGCGTGGGTGGCAAGGCATGGCTGCCATCTCTCTGCCCAGAGGGGTGATGCTGGATAGTTCTTCCGTTGATAAGGCTCCTAGCGAGTGGAGCAATTGGCAGGCACTGTGTACCTTGCCTTTAGGGGGCTCGGTGAGCCAATCCATCTGGTAGATGTCGCTCTCGCCAAAGGCTGCGATGTCCAGCACCATGGGTGTGAGGTCGGCTTCTTCTATCTCGGGTTTGCGCTGTTCCTCCATCAGGTGGTTGGAGGTCTGGGTCCATAGACGATAGCAATATCCCTCTGCAACGCGTCCCGCGCGACCTCTTCTCTGGGTAGCCATGTCTTGGGTGACGCGCGCGGTAGTGAGGTGGCTGAGTCCGGTTCGGTCGTCGAAAACCATTTTCTTGCAGAGTCCGGAATCTATGACGATTCTTACTCCCTCGATGGTGAGCGATGTCTCGGCGATAGAGGTGGCGAGCACGATCTTTCGCTTGCCTGCGGGCGAAGGGGCGATGGCTTGTCGCTGTTTCTCTATAGGTAGATTGCCGTATAGGGGATATACCTCGGTGACTTCCGCTGCTGCATCATGCGAAAGGTCAGTCTTCAGGAGCATCTCCTCGCATTTCTGTATCTCGCCTTGTCCAGGCAGGAAGGCTAGGATGTCGCCTTCGTGCTGGCGATGAGCTTGGAGGATGGCGGCTGCCATGGCTTGCGGTATGTCTCGGCTGTCGATGTCATCTGCTGCATAGGTGGTCTCCACGTTGTACATTCTGCCTTCGCTCTCTATCAGGGGTGCTTGCAGGGCATGGCAGATGTCAGTGGCATTGATGGTGGCAGACATGATGACTATCTTGAGGTCGGGCGTATGATGTCTTGTGCTTTGCGGGTGAGCGCCAGGGCTAGGTCGGAGTTGATGTTGCGCTCATGGAATTCATCAAATATCACGGTGCTCACCCCATCGAGCGTGGCATCATCTATCAGCATGCGGGTCAGGATGCCCTCGGTCAGTACCTCGATACGGGTGCTGGCCGATATCTTGCTGTCGAATCTCACTCTGTAGCCCACGGTCTGGCCTACAGGCTCGCCCAGGATGCTCGCCATTCGTTCGGCTATCTGGCGTGCGGCGAGGCGACGTGGCTCCAGCATCAGGATCTTGCCTTCCTGAGCTGCCTGGATGGTGAGGGGCAGGAGGGTAGACTTGCCGGCGCCTGGGGGTGCGGTGATGACGAGGGCTTGATGGGAAGCCAAAGCCTCGTTTACCTTCTCTGCGATATGACTGGCAGGTAAGTTGCCTGCGCACTGAATGATGTCTTCTGTTTTCATTGTTTTTCAAATGTTATGTTAAGGTTCAAAATTTATTGTGCAAAGATACAAGAAACAATCGGGAAACGTATCGTTTTTTACAAATTTTATACGTAAATGCAGCATGGAAATTTTACGTAGGCTTAATTGGGCAGCAGAAGGTTATGCGGAAAGAAAATTTCGGCTGAAAAAAAAAGAAAATATATCTACTGAAGAAAACATAAAATAAAAGAAGATGTTGCCCGAAAATCGGTCGCTGCGGTGCTGTTTCTGCAAGAAATGCATCGCAGCGACCGATATCGCCGTAGGCGAAATTTTTTCTTTTTTCTTTTCTTTATATTCTTTTCTTTTTTTACTTTATTCTCTTTGTTACTTTCTCTTTTTCATTTTTTCTTTCTTCTTTTCTTTTCATTTTTCTTTTTTTAAAATGCAAGAAATGCAGTTGTGCGGCTGCTAAGATTAGAGATTGAGCGCTTGGTATGAGGCTCGTTCCAGGTCGGGAAGAGGCTTCTTTGCGGTTGGGAAGTGGCTCATACCGAATCCAAAAGAGGCTTAATCCAACCGCAAAGAAGGCTCTTCTCAGGTTCATATAAGCCTCCTTTCATGTTCAGTTTTCGTTTTTTTCTTCCTATTCTTCCATTTATCCCTTTCTATTTCTCTTCTTCTACTGCTTCTTCTTCAGCAATCTGCGTAATGCGCCTGATGCTTCTGTTGTGATGGTTGATGATGAGCGGAACACGTTCTACCACCACCATGGATGTGTCGAGGCCCAAAGCCTTAGGCTCGTCAATGCCTATCTTGCTGATAAGGGCATAGACAGTCATCAGCAGGTTCTGTTGACGGTTGTCGGAACTCTCCGGGTAATATACGCGGTGGATGATGATGAAGCGGAAATCGCCAGGAATTCCGTTTTTGCGAAGCGAAGGATAGGTACTTCTCAAATCCACCTTCCTACTTGCCACCAGGTCTTCTACCACTTGTCGCAAGTAGAGGCTCACCCTAGGCTCAATGCGGAAACCTATGCGCATGGTTACACTGTAGAGGGTGTCGGGAACCAGGGTCTCGCAACTGTACTCCAGCGTGTCAGGAGTATCTGCAAATTCCAGATTGATAAGCCAATAATGGTCAGCACGCTTGGGCTGCTTGTTGATGATGGAATAGAGCAGCTTGTCATCCACCGAACCTTCCTTGTCGGCATGGTTCACATAAACCAGATTGGATGCGTACTTGGGGATGCTCTCGTCGGCCTTGATGTCGGAGATAATCTGATAATACTCATCCAGCGGTTTGGTACTGATGTAATGCTGGCGGATCTTGATGGCGCGAACCCATACATACATCATCAGGAACAGGATTCCGCCAATAAGCATCGTACACCATCCTCCTGCGAGGAATTTTGACAGGTTGGCGGCAAGGAAAATGCCCTCGATCACGCAATATGCGCCCATGAACAGCAGGATGAAGATGCGCGCCACACCCTTGGTGCGCAGGTAGAAACCGAGCAGCAGGGTGGTCATCAGCATGGTGATGGTGATGGCGAGACCGTAGGCTGCTTCCATGTGCGAGGAGTCGCGGAAGAGCAGGATGATGAGAACCACACCAATGTACATGGCGAGGTTGATGACCGGGATATAGAGCTGTCCCTTTACATGTGTAGGATGCTTGATTCGCATGCGTGGCCAGAAGTGCAGGTTCATGGCTTCGCTCAATATGGAGAAGGTGCCGCTGATAAGTGCCTGACTGGCAACGATTGCCGCACCCGTGGCCATGATGATGGCAAAAATCAGCATGTTCTGGGGCATGATGGAAAAGAACGGATTCACGGAGGAGGCAGTATGAATATGGTTCAGCACCCATGCTCCCTGACCCAGATAGTTGAGGATGAGCATGGCCTTTACGAAAAGCCAGCTGATGGTGATGTTCTTTCTGCCGCAGTGACCCAGGTCGGAGTAAAGAGCCTCAGCACCGGTGGTACAGAGGAACACGGCACCCAGAATCAGGAACCATTGTGGCGATTTTGCCAGCAGCATGGCAGCATAGTAGGGGTTGAAGGCCTTCAGAATCAACGGGTAAGAGGTGATGCTGAAAGCTCCCGTTACGCCCAGCAGCAGGAACCATATCAGCATGAATACTCCGAACGATTTGCCGATGCTCTCTGTGCCAAAGCGTTGCACAAAGAAGATGATGGTGATGATGCCCAGTGTGATGGGGATGACTGGCAGGTGGGGACTGATGCTTCCGAGTCCTTCGATGGCTGTGGTAACCGTGATGGCAGGGGTGATGATTCCATCTGCCAGCAGGGTGCTGGCACCGATGATGGCCAATAGGTAAATCCACTTTCTCTTCATCTTGCGCAGCAGGGCGTAGAGGGCGAGAATGCCTCCTTCGCCATTGTTGTCGGCTCGCAGTGCCACACATACATATTTGATGGTGGTCTGCAGGGTGAGTGTCCAGATGATGCACGACAATGCGCCCAGGATGGTGCTCTCGTTGATGGCTTCACCCGTGTGCAGGATGGCCTTCATCACATAGAGTGGGGATGTACCTATATCTCCAAACACGATGCCCAGAGTGATGAGCAATCCCAGGAAGCCTACGCGATGATGGCAGGCTACTGAACTTTCTGAATTTTCTCTCATATAATCTTTCTTAAATAAATGAAATCAAATAAATGAAATCAAATCATTAAAACTAAATAATTAAAACGTTATCCTTTCGAATACGAATAATCCCCTATCATGTAGGAATGCGTGCAAAGGTATAAATAGTGGGTGAGATATAAGATTTACTTAACAAGAATTATCTGATTTAACATTCTGTTGGATTTAGCATGTCTGTTTGATTACTTGCCTACCAAATAGTAAGTTGGTGGGGTTCATCTGATGACTCCCCCCAAACGGTGGATGGTAATTTTGTAGCTTAGGATGAAGGCTTCAGATAGATTAAAAGCCGTTTCAGATTGATTTCTGAAACGGCTTTTCGGATGCTTCGTTTTATGCAGTAATCGAGCATCAGTTTCAAGGCTTCGGTGCAGATTCCCTTGTTCCAATAAGGCTTTCCTACTCAGTAGCCCACTTCGCAGTCGTTTTTTCCGATAGGGATGTTGCTGGTTTCATGGGTGTAGTAGCCGATGCAGCCGATAGCCTCGCCAGTCTCTTTCAACACAATCGCCCATGTCGTGTCATTATGGAAGAATGTCCGGATTATCTCCCGACTTTCCTCTACAGACCCATGTACATGTATCTTTACTATGTTTATTCTTTACTTCGATAATATTTACACCAGTATCCAGTGTCACATCCTTCCATAGTAACACATTAACGTTGTTAGGAACTACCTGTCCGTAAGACTTACCATTGATATACAAACAGGCAGGACCGCTATTGCTAAATACCTGTATTGAGGTGGTTTTACAGTTTCTTTGTGTATTTCTCTTTCCTGCAATGTACACAAATTGATCGTCTTTGTTCCAGTTGGCTTTGTAGAAATAATAAGCGTCCTTCTTTGTGCGCCTGTCGTAAGTTACCAGTCCCTTGTCGTTGCGACCAGGAATGATGCCTTCTCTACGACCAGCAGAAGCAAAGTCGAACATACACCAAATAAAGTTGCACCATAGGTATGGGCGTTTCTGTAGTTCTTCCCAATTTCTGATGTGGTAATAGGTTTGCCAGTTTTCTGGATGCCATTGTCCTAATGGGTCTGGGTGAATTAATGAATCTGTTTGTTGGAATACGCATGCGCCTGCTCCATATTCGCTGATTCCCATTTTCCTTTCTGGGTGTTGGCGGTGCTCGTTGTCAGCCCAGTTGCCAATTTCTCCCATCTTGTCGTCATACCATCCGAAATATTTGTTGAATGCAATCAAATCGGGTGTGCCGTTGAAATCATCATTTTGATTGCTTGCCCCCATTGTTGGGCGTGAAGGGTCTAATTGGTGTGCCAAGTCATGGAGGTCTTTTGCCATTTTAGAAGGACGGTCTAACCATCCAGAGTTGATTTCATTGAAGAGTCCCCAAAATAAGATACAGGGGTGATTGTAGTTTTGTAGTATCAGTTCTTTTAACTGCTGACGTAGGTTCTCGTCATAGTTGGGGTTTGTGACATATACATTGACGAAAGGAATTTCAGCCCATGCTACCAATCCGCGACGATCCATTTGTTGGTGTAGGTATTTGGATTGGGGGTAATGACTGAGTCTGATAGCATTGCATCCCATCTCCTGAACGATATCCAAGTCCTCGTCGAGGTTGTACTGATATAGTGCTGTGGCAATTTCAGCCCTATCTTGATGCATGTTAACCCCATTGAGTCGATATGGCTTTCCATTCAGAAAGAATCCTTTATCTGCATTTGCGTGATAATAGCGGAATCCTATTGCCTCCTGCCTCCTGTCTATTTCTTGTCCATTCTTTCGCAATATGACAACAGCCTGATACAGAAACGGATCTTTCACTCCATTCCACAAGTGAGGATGGTCAATCGTAGTGGTCATTACCACCTTGTTTCCTTCTGATATTTCGTTGCAGACCAAGTGACGAAGTTGTTTCCTCCTGTCGTATAACTGAAATTCCACTTCGCAACCTTCCAGTGATGTTTTTTGTGAAGAAAGTAGAGTTTCTATCTTCAATGTGGCTTTTTTTTCAGTTACCTCTGTTTGAGTGAAAAACACACCAGAGCTCGCATAATAGTCTGGTGCAATACAAACGTCATCGGTCACTATCAGTTCTACACCACGGTATAGACCGCCAAAGATATTGAAGTCACCACATATAGGTGCAATATCCATAGTTGGCGCATTATTGACACGAATCTCCAATGTACTCTCCTTTCCTGGTCTGATAAAGTCGGTCAACTCAGCCACAAATGCCGTATATCCGCCTTTGTGTTGTGTTACAAAATGATGATCTACAAAGACATCAGCCACTGTTTGTGCAGCACCAACTTTCAGAAATATGCGTTTTCCTTGGTATTTGATAGGGAGTTGCAGCTTACGGGTGTAGTTACACAGTCCGCGATAGTAATCGGTGTTGCCAAACATTCCGTCCTCTGCATTCCATGTATGTGGCAGGTTTACTTTTGTCATTCCAGAAGAAGATGCTTGAAAGCCACGGTTGAAAAGCCATCCATCGTTTAATGGTATATTGACAGATGCTGATATTGATACGGTAAATGTTGTTCCAATTAGAAACAATAGAAATAATACTTTTTTCATGTTAGTGAGGCATGTTAATGTTACGTGTAGTCTTTGTTCTTTTGTTTACGGACTGCAACTAAAATTTGTTAATTAAAATTTTCAAGCCACTTTTTAAAGTGGGCTCAGTTATCAATATGCAAAAGTAAGGCTTTTTCTTTGGAAAACAGACATTTTTTATAAAATTAACACTTCGAAAAGCAAATAAATTGCTGTTTTCGTCATGTTATTCGAAAAATCCTTGATGACCGAAAATGACTGCCTCCTCATGGGGTAGAGGAGAGCTGTCATTCTTCATTTTCATCTTTTTGCCCTCGAGCAGCATCTCTCTCATGCAGTCCACTGCCATGTAGAGGATGGCGCTGATGTCAGCTCTGGAGTACACGCTGCCATGAGAGGTGATGTGCTTGGCAAACTTCTCGATAGTCATGATCTCGGTGTACTGCCCCGTTTCTTGTCCTTTTCGGGGTCGTCATTGATGACCGGAGCCTGCCATCATTTATCCCCTGCCTCGGTCGTAAGAGATGCCCGTTATCAGACAACATTTCTTGCAGCAGTACTTTTTTACACCCCTTGAAAAGGGCAGAAGCATTCACACGCCTAAAAAAGGTCAAATCTGGTCAAGGTCAAATCGGGTCATTTTCATTTTCGGGGCGCAATGTCATATATAGTATAATATAAATATATTTATATTATACTATGGCTGAAAATGACATTTCATTTTCAAAATGACCCGATTTGACCCTGACCCGATTTGACCCGATATTGATTCTCGATTAGTTTTTTTAAAAAAAAACTTCTATTGATGTTTAAAGTATTGATAATTAAAGAAATAGACGTGTTGTATGCATCTGGAAATATTTCTTTTTGTGTTTTTGAAAACTTCTTTTAGTTGTTTTTTACTTCACTTTTTATCTTGTTTATGTTCTGCTTTTCTTAGAAATATGTCAATATAATTGCTCAAAATAATAATTTGGAAGCATACGTTGCTGTTGAATACAAGACAGACCAACGAGGATATATTGTTAAAAAAAAGTGGTTGCTTGCGACAACAAAAAATTCAAAAAGATAACATTGGATATATTCGACGAAGTTAAAACTCTTAAAATAGCCACAACAGAGAAAATAGATACAGTCTACTTCCAATACAAGATACAAGGTTCACCAACTTTAATCCATTCAAAAGTAGATGTCAAGATTATCGGCTATGGCAGCAATAATAAATCAATTTTAATGAAGTAACTCGATTTATCATAAATAATAATTATTAAAGAGTCATGAAAGTATATTAGTCTTTCGTGACTCTTTAATGTCTAAGTATTATAATTTTCCTCCTTTATCCTTATACAAAGTTCAGAATAGATTTGAGTCTGTCCTGTACCTTGTTGAGCACCTGAATGGTGTCTTCGTTATTCTTATCCTTCTTGTTTTCAAGAAGGATGATAGCCTTCT
>URLG01000050.1 GCA_900548535.1 Candidatus Segatella intestinihominis
TCAAGTTTATGCTTTATTAACGAGAAGTTTTCTATAGGGGTGCTGAGTAGTTACACCTTTCTTGCTACATCGTAATAGAGGTTAAAATAGGCGCATTCACCTTTGCTGATGTTGGGCAATTAGGTGGTTACGTTGTGGCTTGCAACCACATCTTACGCAAAGACCGGCGAGACAACCCAACTATCGGGTTGCTTATTTGCAAGGAAAAAGACCGCATACAAGCACAATATGCCCTTGAGTCAAGCAGTCAGCCAATTGCCATCTCAGAATATGACTTGGAAAAATTCTACCCAGAGAAATTGGAAGGCACAATGCCTACGATAGAAGAGATTGAGGCCAAACTGAGCAAAAAATAAATGAGAAAGACATCTGGCTGTACGTTTACAGTCGTGTAAACGTACAGCCAGATGTCTTTTTATCTGAATATCGAGAAGTTGACGCTGCCGTAACTTCTGTGTTCCAGGAATCTTGGATGGTCGGAGAAATCGTAGTTCTTGCCATGCTCGAATACGAAGATGCCGTCTTCATTGAGCATATCGCCATTCAGCACTAGGTCTGGAATCTCGGGCAACTTCTCCAGTGCGTATGGAGGGTCGGCAAAGATGAAATCGTATTTCTGCTTGTTGCTCTTCAAGAAGCGGAATACATCGCCACGGATCAAGAGGTCTTTGTCTTCACCAAGTTTCTTGAAGCATTGGCGGATAAAGTTGGCGTGGTCGCGGTCGGCTTCCACACTTACCACTCGGCTACAGCCTCTTGATACCAACTCTAGGGAGATGCTGCCTGTGCCTGCAAAGAGGTCGAGGGCAGTGGCATCCTCAAAGTCGATGTAACCTTGCAATACGTTAAAGATGTTCTCTTTAGCAAAATCTGTAGTTGGACGCGCCTTGAAAGTTCGAGGTATATCGAAATGGCGTCCCTTATATAGTCCTGTTATGATTCTCATATTTTTACTTTGAACTTATTATTTTGAACTTTGAGCTTTGAACTTTATGATTAGCTATGCTGTTGAATTGACTTTCTCTTCGGCCGCCGAACGCTGTTTCTTCACTCTTCACTCTTCCTTCTTCACTTTCTTCACTCTTCGTTCTTCACTTACTCAAGTACAGTGCCAGCAAGTCGAATGGCATGCCCTTGATCTCGGTGATGGGGGCACGGTTGAACTCGGCGGCTGGATTCAAGAGAAAGGTCTTCTTGATGTAGAGCTTGGTGTTGTAGAGAAACCAGTCCTTGTCTGGCACATCTCCCGATACGTGAAGCTCGTCTTGCATCTGGTTGAATCCTATCTGCTTCCATACGTAGAGAATAAAGTAGAGTGCATCCTTGGCATGTTCGGCATTGAAGGAATTGAAGAACTTAAAACGGTTCTTGTCAAAGCTGAAAACATCAAGTTTCTTGTCATGGAAGTAAACATAGAGCTTGCGATGGATGCCCGTGAAACTGCGTTGGTGCAGATAGTGCCACATCGGCTGCATGATAGGGGTGAAGCGGATGTCTTGGAAGTTATCTTCCACCACCATCTTCAGGTCCTTGTTTACAGGGAATACTGCTACTGCATTGAGGGCGGGTTGCACACGATAGAGGATGGCATCTGCACTATGCCCCGAGAAAGCATGCTGGTAGAGCACATCTAGATCTTCCTCATGAAATTCTTCTATGGGCACAAGCAGGATAGGGGAGTCTATGTAGAGGCGCACCTTGGTGTAGCCACGCTGCAAGAGTGGGCTCTCCTTGAATGCCTGACGCAGATTGGCTGCTATCGATACACCGCTCTTCACGGTGTAAGGCTCATATATCACTTGATGCTCGGCTTCGCGGTCTACTACCGAAAAGCTGAGTGTGTTTCTGCTCACACGGATGGTGAGGCGGGCTTGTTGTATGTTCTTACCAGTTTGCTGCATTGTTATTATCTGTTGTGATGTCACCTATTTTGAGTCCGGGATATTCGCCTGCATAGTTGGCTTTGTCGGTTACTTCCTGTATGGATTCCTCATCCAGTCCGTCGAGATAATCGCCATATTCCGCGCCACATTCCATCAGGGGAATCTGCTTACCGCTCTTGCCCACGATGGTGGTTGCGGCAAGGGAGAACTTCTTGCCGTCGCTATAAGGGATGTACTGGGCATCAGCCTTCAGATACTTGCCCTTGACGAGGGTGTTGAAGTCACCTGTGTATGTTCCATGCTTGGCTTTGTATCGTTCCTCGGCATCCCTTATTTGCATCAGTTTCTCCTTCACCTCAGTCTCTCGGCTAGCCCTCTGCTTGTCGAAGCGGATGGGTTGGCTAATGCTGAGGATGCAAAGCAGCATCATGACGATGACGCAGGCTCCCAAGACGATATTATTGTTTATTTTCCTTAATTTCATACTCATTTCAAAAAGTATTATTACTTTTGTAAGTGCAAAGATAAATAATTTTTTTGAATTATGATAATAGATGAGCTAAAATATAAGATATTACAACAATTTGGCTACTCGCCGACGCCCGAACAGGCTCATGCGCTTGATGTGTTTGCGCAGTTTATGACCGATCCCAATCCGCATTCGGTCATGATATTGCGAGGTAGTGCAGGTACGGGTAAGACCTCGCTCTCGGGTGCCATCGTTCGCACGCTCAAGGCTATCCGTCAGAAGGTGATGCTCTTGGCTCCTACGGGTAGGGCGGCTAAGGTTTTTTCGCTGAGTAGTGGGGTACCTGCCTATACCATCCATCGTCGCATCTATCGCGAAAAAGCGTTTGCGGGGGTGGATGGACAGTTCAATCTCAATGACAATCTCTATACCGATACCCTTTTTATGGTGGATGAGGCTTCGATGATTGCCAATATGGGATTGGGCGGTACCACATTTGGCAGTGGCTGCTTACTCGATGACCTGATCCAGTTTGTGTATCAGGGACATAACGACCGTCTCCTCCTTATCGGTGATAAGGCTCAGTTGCCACCTATCGGCGAGGAGGAATCGCCTGCTCTCCATGCTGCCGTATTGGAGGGATATGGACTGAAGGTATATGAGTGTGATCTGAACGAGGTGTTGCGACAGAGTCAGCAGTCGGGCATCCTCTATAATGCCACGATGATCAGGCAGATGATAACTCACGATGACATCACCCAATTGCCCAAGATTCATTTCTCTGGCTTCTCGGACATCAAGGAAATGCCTGGATCGGAACTCATCGAGGCTCTTGCCTATAGCTATCATCGTGTGGGCTTGGACGATACCATTGTGGTGACTCGTAGCAACAAGCGAGCCAACATCTTCAACCAGGGCATCCGCAACATGGTGCTGGACCGTGAAGAGGAACTCTCCCAAGGCGACATCCTCATGATTGTGAAGAACAATTATTACTGGATGGAAGAGGAGAGGAAGAAAGTAAGTGAAGAACGAAGAGTGAAGAGTGAAGAAACAGCGTTCGGCGGCCGAAGGGAAAGCCAATTTAATTGCTTAGCTAATCATAAAGTTCCAAGTTCAAAGTTCCAAGTTCAAAGTAAAGAAGTTCAAAGTAATGAGATTCCTTCTTTCTTGGCAAATGGCGATAGGGCGAAGGTGTTGAGAGTGCGCCGTCGAATTGACCTCTATGGATTCCACTTTGCCACGCTCCTCTTGCAATTCCCTGATTATGACAATTATGAACTGGAGGCTACGGTGCTGCTCGATACCCTGACCAGTGAGGCTCCGGCCTTGACCCATGAGCAACAGGAAATGCTCTTCCATCAGGTGGAGGAAGATTATCAGGATATTTCGCTCAAGGCGGATAGGATGAAGGCGATCAGAAATGACAAATTCTATAATGCCCTACAGGTAAAGTTTGCATACGCCGTAACCTGTCACAAGGCACAGGGTGGACAGTGGGCTCATGTTTATGTGGACCAAGGATATATGACCGATGATATGCTCACCCCCGATTACATCCACTGGCTCTATACAGCCTTTACTCGTGCCACGGAGATGCTCTATCTGGTGAACTGGCCGAAGACGCAAAATGCCGATTCGCCCCAGTAGAAATGTTGCATATCCCATTTATATTGGTTCATAAATACAAATATACAACAGAAAGTTTGATAGTTTGGGAAAAAAGTAGTAAATTTGCAACCTGAATATTCAAATTTATACATATAATAAATGGAAAATAGAAAAGTAGCTTTAATTACAGGTATCACAGGTCAAGATGGTTCTTACTTGGCAGAGTTGTTGTTGAGTAAGGGGTATGATGTTCACGGCACTATCCGTCGTTCATCCACCGACTATCGTGAGCGCATCGCTCACCTGGAGGGTACCCCAAACTTCCACCTTCATTATGCTGACCTTGGTGACTCTATGAGTATCATCCAGGTGATGAACAAGGTGAAACCAACTGAGGTGTACAACCTTGCAGCACAGAGCCATGTACAGGTAAGTTTCGACTCTCCTGAGTTTACAGCCGATGTAGATGCCACAGGTGTGCTTCGCATCTTGGAGGCCATCCGTCAGTGTGGCTTGGAGAAGACCTGCCGTATGTATCAGGCTTCTACCTCTGAGCTTTATGGCAAGGTAGAGGAGGTCCCTCAGAACGAGAATACCCCATTCCACCCATACAGTCCATACGCTGTAGCTAAGCAGTATGGCTTCTGGATTGTGAGGGAGTATCGTGAGGCTTACAATATGTTCTGCTGCTCTGGCATCCTCTTCAATCATGAGAGTGAGCGCCGTGGCGAGACATTCGTTACTCGTAAGATTACCCTCGCTGCCGCTCGCATCAAGCAGGGCAAGCAGGATAAGCTCTATCTCGGTAACTTGGATTCTCTCCGCGACTGGGGTTATGCCAAGGACTATGTAGAGTGTATGTGGCTCATTCTCCAGGCTGAGAAGCCAGAGGACTTTGTTATCGCCACAGGTGTACAGCATAGCGTACGTGAATTTGCCCAGTTGGCATTCCACCATGTAGGCATCGAGCTGAAGTGGGAAGGAAAGGATGAGAACGAGAAGGGTATCTGCGTAGAGGGGCCTGAGGAGTTGATCGGCAAGACTCTCGTTGAGGTATCTCCAGACTTCTATCGTCCTACCGACGTGGTTAACCTCTGGGGCGATCCTACCAAAGCTAAGGCTAAGCTCGGCTGGAATCCAAACACTACTACCTTCGAGGAGCTGGTTAAGATCATGGTAGAGAGCGATATGGCTAAGGTAGCTGCTGAGGATGCAGGTCAGAGAGTGCGCTGCAACTTGGCTGAGTACTTGGAGAAAGGTATCGTTAAGTAAGTTAGTTTATAGTTAACAGTTGATAGTTTATAGCAATAATCAATGTTATCAAAAGATAGTAAGATTTATATAGCAGGACACCACGGTCTCGTGGGTTCTGCTATTTGGAATAACCTCAAGAAGAGAGGCTATCATAATCTGGTGGGTCGTTCTCACAAAGAACTCGACTTGACCGACCAGTATGCAGTGCAGAAGTTCTTTGACGAGGAGCAGCCTGATGCTGTGGTCTTGGCAGCTGCCTTCGTGGGCGGTATCATGGCCAACAGCCTCTATCGTGCCGACTTCATTATGCAGAACATGAAGATGCAGTGCAATGTCATCAGCAATGCCTACTCTCATGGCGTAAAAAAGCTCCTCTTCCTCGGCTCTACTTGCATCTATCCTAAGGATGCACCTCAGCCAATGAAGGAGGATGTCTTGCTGACTTCGCCGCTGGAGTATACCAACGAGGAGTATGCCATCGCCAAGATAGCCGGACTGAAGATGTGTGAGAGCTACAACCTGCAGTATGGTACCAACTATATTGCAGTGATGCCAACCAACCTCTATGGTCCTAACGACAACTTCCACTTGGAGAATAGCCACGTGATGCCAGCGATGATGCGTAAGATTTATCTTGCCAAGCTCATCCACGATGGTGACTGGCATAGTATTGAGGTGGACATGAACAAGCGTCCTATCAACCCTACTGATAAGCTGCGTGCCATCATCGGCGAGGGTAATGTGGATGGCAACAACGACCATGAGCGCATCTTGAAGGCTCTGGAGTTCTATGGCATCTATGATAATAAGGTGGTGCTCTGGGGTACAGGTAAGCCTCTCCGTGAGTTCCTATGGAGCGAGGATATGGCTGATGCCAGTGTGCATGTACTCTTGAACGTAGACTTCAAGGATATCATCGGTATCGAGAAGTACAGCTCTGTATTCTATGGAGCCAAGGTTGATGGAGCCGTAGACCGCAACAATTCTGAGGGTCGTGGCGGTGCCATCCCATCACTGGGTGAGATTCGCAACTGCCATATCAATGTAGGTACCGGCAAGGAACTTACCATCCGTGAGCTTTCAGAGTTGGTAGTAAAGGCAGTAGGCTTTGAGGGCACTGTAGAGTTTGATGCCAGCAAGCCTGATGGTACTCCTCGTAAGCTTATCGATGTAGAGAAGCTTCACAGCCTTGGCTGGACCCACAAGGTCGAGATTGAGGATGGAGTGCAGAAACTCTTCGAGTGGTATCAAGATAGCTTGAAAGACTAATATATCATCGGAATTTATATTATCATCGGAATTTAATCGGAATTAAAACGGATTCCTTTTAGATTCCGATTTTTTTATGTTTGTGATTCATGATTTCTTTCTTCCGTATATTCTGTGAAGTCCGATGAAAGTATAAGTTCCGAAGATGCTAAAAGCAAAAAAGTCTAACTCTCTTTCGAAAGTCAGACCTTTTATATTTTTGAGTTATTTTGGGAAAAGTGGGTAGTGATGGATTCGAACCACCGAAGGCATAGCCAGCAGATTTACAGTCTGCCCCATTTGGCCACTCTGGTAACTACCCAAACGCTTTATGTCTCAAAAGCGAGTGCAAAGGTAACACTTTTATTTTATATTACCAAATTTTTTCCTCACTTTTTTCACTTTTCCTTCAAAAAACTGCTATTTTACTTTGATTACGTGGTGTCTGCGGTGCTTTCTTGACAGTCTGCGGTGCTTGTAGTGCTCATATTTCTTGATTCCTACAAAGGCTGTGATAGCTGCCACTACCGCCAAGAGGAAGATGACGATGCCGCCACCCAGGTTGTCGCCCTTCACTTTCGACCACATATCCAATACCTCTGGAGTGTGGTCGCCTGCATCGTGAATCATGGCGCATCTTGCCACCACACTGCTGTCTGGATACATAATCGGGTTGATGTGTGCCTTCTTGCCCTCTTCACAGCCGAAGAAGTAAGCGGCGTTCACCATTTCGGGATAAGCATCCTTGTCGCTCATCTCCTCCAATATCTTCTTGCCACTGATGCTGCTCACATAGCCAGTGGTCTCCATATTGGCGAGTGCCACATCCTCCTGGCAGAGATAGTTGATGAAATAAGCGGCTGCCTTCGGGTTGCGGGAGTACTTAGGGATCACCCAACCGTCAAACCATACGTTGCTGCCTTCCTTTGGCACTTCATAACCCAGTGGCACACCTACCTTTTCAGCCTCCTCGATTGCCCAGACGGCATCACCGCTCCAGGTCATGTTCAGGTAAGCCTTGCCCTTGGTCATCGTCTCCTTGCCAAAGTCTGCCTCCCAGCCCTCGATGTTTGGTTTCAGTGCTTTGAGGTATTTCTCTACTGTAGCCACAGCTTCTGGCGAATAGTCGTTCATCAGCTGTGGTACCGTCACCTTGCCTGCTGCCAAGTCCTTGCGATGCGCCCAGATAAGGGCGGTGCCGTAAGAGTCACGATAGGAATCCTTCATCAAGAGCTTGCCACGATACTTCGAGTTCCAAAGGGTACCCCAGGTCAGAGCATCTTTTATAGGTACGTGTACCTTATTATATAAGATGCCTGCCGTTCCCCACATGTATGGCACGGCATACTGATGGGCGGTTCTGCCATGGTTGCTGGTGGCGTCTATCTGCTCTACGATGTAGGGAGATATGTTCTTGAGATAGTTTGGGGTCTTGCCAAAACAAGTGTCGATGGGCAGGAGGAGGTCCTTGCGCAGCATTCGCTCGATGATGTATTCCGAAGGACAAACCACGTCGTAGTCCTCATGTCCACGTTCTATTTTGGTCAGCATCACCTCGTTGATGTCGAAGGTCTGGTAGATGACGCGTATCTTCTTGCCCGTCTGCGCCTCATACCATTTCGGGAAGTTGGCAAGCACGTCTTCGTCTATGTAGTCGGCCCAGTTATATACCTTCAGAATCTCCTCTCTGTTCTCCTTGTTGTAGCAGGAGGATAGCATGAGGCTTATGAGCATAAGAGCAACGAAAAATAGGCATTTAACTCCTAACTCCCAACTCCTAACTCCTAACTCCCAACTCCTAACTCCTAACTTTATATTCATCTTTTTCATTTTGCTTTCTTTACTGAACGTTTGTTGATGATAATCAGCATCACGAGCACCAATACGAAGATAATCGTACTCAGTGGACGGAGCTCTGGAGTCAAACCTCCCTTTCTGGCATCTGCATAGATAAAGGTGGAGAGCGTCTCCAGTCCCTCATTTCCGATGGTGAAGATAGTAACAGCGAAGTCATCGATACTCATGGTGATGGCGAGCATGAAGCCCGAAATCATGCCTGGCAATATCTCTGGGATGATAATCTTGCGCAGTGCCTGCATCGGTGATGCACCCAGGTCGAGAGCTGCCTCATAGAGGTTGGGGTTCATCTGCTTGAGTCTAGGCATCACGCTCAGGATGACGTATGGCAGGCAGAAGGTGATATGGGCAATGACCACCGTCATATAACCCTGCGGAATGCCCAGCGTGATGAAGAGCAGGAAGAGCGAGATACCGATGATGATGTCGCCATTCAATATCGGAATGTTGTTGACAAACGAGATGGCTTGTCGGGCTCTGCGGTTGCGCAGGTTGTGGATGCCGATGGCAGTCAATGTGCCGAAGAGGGTGCTGACTGTGGCTGAAATCAGGGCGATGGTAATCGTATTGATGAGAGCCGCCGTGAGCGAATGGTGGGTACCCTCCACAAAGAGGTTCTTATAGAGCTGCAAAGAAAATCCCGTCCAGTTGCCCATCACCTTAGCCTCGGTGAAGGAGAAGATGACGATGATGAGGATAGGGGAGTAGAGCAGCAGCAAGAGCAGCCAGAGATAGCCCTGGCAGAATACCTTCTTCATCATATCCTGGGTAAAGAGTGATTTTATCATCTGATACCTCCTTCCTGCTTGCTACCGTCGCCGGCGATGAGGGTGGATGCTCCGATGAGGAAGAGCATGATGAGCGAGAGGGCTGCACCATAGTTCCACATCGAATTGTTGATGTTTTCCTGGATGGTGGTACCGAAGAGCTTGATGTTGTTCATCGTCAGCAGTTCGGAGATGGCGAAGGTGGAGATGGTTGGCATAAACACCATCAGAATGCCACTTGCCACACCTGGCATGGAGAGTGGCAACACTACTTTGAAGAACTGTTGCCATGGTGAGGCTCCCAAGTCTTCGGCTGCCTCGATATAACTGCGGTCCATCTTCTGCAATGTGTTGTAGATAGGGTAAATCATGAAGGGGATGAAGTTATACACCATACCAAACAGGAGGGCTCCCTCGCCCAGTGGCAGGTCGGCAAAGTCGAAGAGTGCCACGGTGGCAAGTGTGCGCACCAGGATGTTGACCCACATCGGCAGGATAAAGAGCATCACGATGGTATTGGCATACTTCATCTTGGTCTGCGTCAGGATGTATGCCGCAGGATAGCCCAGCAAGATGCAGAGCAGCGTGTTGAGGAAGGCAATGCCGATGGAATACACAAAGGTATTGATGGCCTCGGGATGCACCAGAAACTTCTGGAAATTATAGAGCGTGAAACTGCCGTTCTCGTCGGTGAATGCAAACACCACGATGAGAAGCAATGGCAATACCACGAATATCGCTGCAAAGATGGCGTATGGTATCGACCAACTTTGGCGAGAGGATATAAATTTGACTACGTTCAATTTTAATTAAGAATTAATAATTAATAATTAAGAATTAATAATTAGGCGTGCGCCCTTCATGCTAATGAATTCTTCACTCGTCATTCTTCACTTTAATCCCGTTTGCCGGAATGGTGATGGCAACGTGGTCGCCGAGGTCCCATACATCCTGGGTGTCCACATAGATTTTCTCTCCCCAGTCGGTGTCGATGGTGAGGTGATAGTGGTCGCCCTTGTAGAGGATGAAGCAGATGTCACCGGTGAAAGTGCCTTCCTCCTCATTGTCGAAGAGTTCTATCTTGTCGAAATCTATGCTGATATTGATGCTGTCCTTGCCTTCCTGCTCAGCCTTGGAGATGGCGGCCTGTACATCGGCAGGAATGCCCTCGCTGTATTCGCAACCCAGAAATTCGATGCAACCATTGCCCGTGAGCTTAGCCTCGAAGGTGTTGGTGGTGCGCTCCTTCTTCATGATGTGGATATTGTCTGGGATGACGCTCATGCCGATGGTCTGACCTACCTCGAAGTGCTTGTAGTTTTGTATCAAGAACTCGCAACCCTTGTCGCTCTCGGCAAGCATCTCGTAGTGTACGCCCTTGAAGATGGAAGAGGTGATTTTTCCTACAAACTGGGCATGCTCAGTATCGGTGGATACCTCTATGTCCTCTGGTCGTATCACTACATCCACCTGCTGGTTCTCGCCAAATCCCTTGTCTACGCAAGGTATTTCCGCACCAGCCACCTTTACCAGGCAGTCGTGAATCATTAGTCCATTGAAGATATTGCTCTCACCGATGAAGTCGGCAACGAATGAGTTGGCAGGCTCGTTGTAGATGTCGGTCGGTGTGCCAATCTGCTGAATCTCTCCCTCGCTCATCACCACGATGGTATCGCTCAGGGTGAGTGCCTCCTCCTGGTCGTGTGTTACATAGACGAAGGTGATGCCCAGTCGCTCGTGCATCTCCTTCAGCTCCAGCTGCATGTCCTTGCGCATCTTCAGGTCGAGGGCAGCAAGAGGTTCGTCGAGCAGGAGCACCTCTGGCTCGTTGACGATGGCACGGGCGATGGCGATACGCTGCTGCTGTCCACCCGAAAGTGAGTTGACGTCGCGGTATTCATAGTCGCTCATGTTCACCATCTTCAGGGCACGCTTCACCTTCGGCAATATCTCCTCCTTCGGCGTATTCTTCAGTTTGAGTCCGAAGGCGATGTTGTCGTAAACGTTGAGATGAGGAAACAGTGCGTATTTCTGGAACACGGTGTTCACATTGCGCTTGTATGGAGGCAGATTGGTGATGTCGTTGCCGCCGATGGTGATGATGCCTTCGGTGGCAGTCTCGAATCCCGCCAAGAGTCTCAATAAAGTCGTTTTTCCGCAGCCTGAAGGACCGAGAATGGTCATGAATTCGCCCTTTCTCACGTATAGGTTGATGTCGCGGAGGGCTACTTTCTCGCCAAATCTTTTCGACACATTCTTGATGTCGATGATATGCTGTGCAGTCTTGTTCATTTCTAGTTTTTAAATTTGCCTGCAAAGTTACTCATTTTTCGATAAATATCGAAGTTTTTTAATAAGAAAATGCCCTAGGTCGTATTTCAAAGTGATGAATTTATAGTTTGGGGCGGGTTGGAAATATACCATATTTGTGGTATGAGTGGGGTATCCACAAAAAGAAATTTCATGCGCGCGTAAGCTTAATCCATTTAATTAATTCTGTTAATTATAAGTAACAAAACCAAGAATTTTCCCATTTTTGCGACTTATAAGAAAAACTTTTTGTATTTTTGCGAAAAGTTTTTCTTATAAGTCACAAAATTATGAAACGAGAAATATTAAATAGGGCAGACTATACCGATCATATACAGCGTATGTTCGGGCGAGGTATCATAGTAGCACTGACAGGTCAGCGACGTGTCGGTAAAAGTTGTGTCATGCGTAGTATCAAAGAAAGGTTGGCTCATAATGAAGATAATCATATTATATATATAGATAAGGAGAAGACAACTTTTGATAACATCAGCAATTATCAAGAGCTAGAGAAGTATGTGGCAGAGCATCTCGCAGAAGACAAAAATAATTACCTATTTGTAGATGAAGTGCAGGAAATCACGGATTTTGAAAAAGGACTATTGAGCATCCAGTCTGATGATTCATGCCAGATTATGGTGACAGGAAGTAATGCCAAGATGCTTTCGGGGGAGTTGGCAACAAGGTTGCGAGGTCGATATGTAGACTATCGTATACGAGGGCTAAGCTATCAGGAGTTCTTGGAATTTCATCAACTGCCAGATGAGGACAAGTCTTTGATGCTGTATCTTCAAAATGGTGGTTTGCCCCAATTACGTAATTTGGGATTGGAGAACACCGATTTGGTAGATGACTACCTGGATAATGTATGCAATACGATAGTGCTTCGCGATGTGATAGAGCGCGAAAGTATCAGAAACACCGCTTTGTTGCGTACGCTGCTCAAGTTTATCAGCGATAATGTGGGCAAGCAGTTTTCGGCAAGAAGCATTGTCAACTTTCTGAAAAGCCAGAGTATAGATACTTCGTCCAAGATAATTCTTACGTATCTGGAGTATCTTTGCAATGCATTTGTGATAGAGAGGGTTAGTCGTTATGACATTCATGGAAAGAAAATCTTTGAGATAGGCGACAAGTTTTATTTCGAGGATTCTGGCATTCGCAACCATATCATTGGTGGTAATCGTAAATTCGATATAGAGAAGGTAATGGAGAATGCCGTATATCAGCATTTGGTACGTTTGGGGTATCGTGTTTATGTGGGTCAGATGCAGAAAGCAGAGATAGATTTTGTGGCAGAGAAATCTGGAAGTACCATTTATGTACAGGTCACTTATTTGTTGGCTAGCCAGGAGACCATAGATAGGGAGTTTGATAATCTTCAGCAGATCAAGAACAGCCATCCTAAGTATGTGGTGTCGATGGACACCATGAGTGGTCTGGTCAATGTAGATGGTATCAAGCACGTCCATTTGCGAGACTTCTTGAAGATGGGTGAGTTGTAAATAATACCAATTGTGATGAGAGATTGTTTGAGCTCGTTACAATTGGTCCCCTTCTTGTAAAAGTGTAGATAACGGAAGCGAACAGGAGTTGGGGATTCATACTTTTTTAATTCATGACTTTAACAAATGATTTTTAGCCAATAAAAATATGCGCAAATATTTGTTTGTTTAAATTTTTGTAACTTTGCAAAATACTTAGAGTTCTTTGACTTTTTAGTTTGCTTGCAAAGTATTTTTGCTATATTCGGAGTGGTAATAGAATAAAAGGGAGCCAAATGACTCCCTTTTTATCACAGCAACCCTGTCATATCTTCCTTCCATTTCAGTAGCTGATTATATACTTTTCTCTTCATGATTTACACCTATCCGCGATTAATTTTGCTGCAAATTTACACCTATCCGCGATTATTGCATAAAATATTCTATTCCGCCAACCATTTCTTGATGAGCTGGATAATCTCTTGGCGAGTAGGCTCGGGGAAGGTGAGGATGCGAGTCTTGTGACTGCCGCCAGGACACATATAGACGTGGAGGTTCTGCTTGCCCTTGGTGAATGGCAGACCATAGATGCCGGAGGCTCCCCATGGGTCGATGTCGCCGTAGATGTATACCATCTTAGGGTCGTTCTTGGTCCGGAAATCTACCGTGTGGCGATAGAGGGCAGGGGAGAATTTTCTCCCTTGGCATCATCGGGCAACATAAGGCGATGCAGATAGCCCTTTGCCGTCTTGATGCTCAGATACTTCTTGAATGGCTTGGTGTAATAGCCATAGTAGCCCAACTCCTTGGCTGCCTGCCTCGCCCAGTTCGGCTGCCATCATTTGTAGGGAGAAGATGAGCAGCAGGGCTGTCAATACTAATGAATGTAATCTCTTTCTCATATAATTAATAATTGTTTTGGGTGCAAAATTATAAAATATATTTTAAAATAGCGTTAATCTTCATCGAATATAACAAAAAATACTCGAAGAAATCGTAAATTTGCACACATAATAATAAGGTATATTAAGAATATGAGAAAGATTATGATGATTGCCCTCATGACCATGAGCGTGATGATGGCGAATGCGCAGGGAGGATTGAAGAGAGTGTATAACGAGAGCATCGACCCGATGACTCAGATAGATGAGGCTTTGGTGAAGGCTAAGGCTGATGGCAAGTTTGTGGTTTGCCAGGTGGGCGGCAACTGGTGCCCTTGGTGCTTGCGCTTCGCCGACTTCGTGGAGAAGGATACGGCTGTCAACAAGGTGGTGAATGATAACTTCGAGTATATCCACGTCAATTACAATCCTCGTAAGTCGACTGGTGGAGAGGAGGCGCAGCAGAAGGCGGCACAGTTGATGCAGCGACTCAACAATCCTGCTCGTTTCGGTTTCCCAGTCTTCGTGGTGCTCGACGAGAAGGGCAACGTGCTCCATATCCAAGACTCCAGCTTCTTGGAGGAAGGTAAGGGATACAGCGAGGAGAAGGTCTTGAGATTCTTCAAGAACTGGACTCCGAAAGCAATTAAAAATTAATAATTAAGAAAATCGGCAGATTCCCATCAGTTCGGAAATCTGCCGATTTTGTTTTGCTTATAGAACCATGAATGGTTCTAAAAATCGTATTTTACAATCCTCTGTATTTCAAAAATCCTGAGGCATCAGGCTGCTTCATACCAGTGAAGTCGGTGAACATTTCCATCTGGTCCTTGGTGTTGCCTCGGCTCAGAATCTTATCACGGAATGCCTGACCCACGGCTGGATCCAAGGCTCCATGCTTGGCAAAGTAACCTGCGATGTTGGATGCAAGTACCTCTGTCCAGAGATAGCTGTAGTAACCTGCTGCATAACCACCGCCCCATACATGGTTGAAATAGGTGGTAGAGTAGCGAGGAGGAATCTGAGAATTGAGCAGACCTACATTGTTCAGGGCTTCCTTCTCGAAGGCGCCTGCCATATATGGTGAAGGAATCTCGTCTGGTGTCAACTCGTGCCAAGCCAGGTCGAGGCAGGTGGCTGCCAGATTCTCACCCAGGGCATAGGCTGGCTGGAAGTTGATGCTCTTCAGCATGCGCTCCTTCAGGTCGGCTGGCATTGGAGCACCAGTCTCTGTATGACGGGCGTAGTGGTCGAAGATTTCAGGAATGCTGGCGAATGACTCATTAAACTGGGATGGCATTTCCACGAAGTCGCGAGCCACGGCTGTTCCTGAAAGCGTATTGTAACCGCACTTTGACAACATTCCATGGAGGGCGTGACCGAACTCATGGAAAAGGGTGCAAACCTCATCCCATGTAATCAGGGTAGGCTGACCCTCTGGAGCTTTGGCGTTGTTGCATACATTATATATAATAGGCAACTGTCCCCACTTGTCGCTCTGCTTGGCAAAGGCACTCATCCATGCACCGCCACGCTTGGTAGGGCGACGGAAGTAGTCGCTGTAGAAGAGGGCGATAGGCTTGCCGTTCTTGTCGCTTACCTCGAACACCTTCATGTCTGGGTGATAGGTAGGAATGTCCTTGCGCTGCTTGAAGTTCAAGCCGTATACGCGATGAGCTGCATAGAACACACCGTTCACCTGCACGCTGTCGATGTTGAAGTATGGCTTGATCTCATTGTCAGAGATGTTGAGCATCTCCTTCTTCATCTTGGCAGAATAGTAGAAGCGGTCGTATGGCTGGAGCTTGAAGTCCTTGCCCTCGGTCTTCTGAGCATAAGCCTCGATGTCGCGGGTCTCGGCGTCAGCCTTAGGTGCATATTCCTTGATCAGCTGCTGCAGGAATGCGTTTACATTCTTGGTGTTCTTAGCCATTGTCTTCTCCAATGAGTACTCGGCGTAGTTGTTGTAACCCATCAGCTGTCCCTTCTCGGCACGCAACTTGGCAATCTCGGTTACGATAGGGAAGGTGTTGAACTCAGGATTGGTTCCGTCAGCACGATGGATGCTTGCCATATACACCTTGCGGCGGAGCTCACGGTTCTGGAGATTGGTGAGGATAGCCTGCTGGGTGGTGTTCACGATGACGATGCAGTAAGGTGCCTTGCCTCCACGGCTCTCTGCATCCTTCTTGCATTGTGCGATGTCAGCATCGCTCAGGCCTGCGAGTTCTTCCTTGCTGTTTACCCAAACCACGGCGTTGTTGGTGGCTGCAGGAAGAAGATTGCCAAACTGCTCCTGGAGTTCAGAGATGCGTGAGTTGATCTGCTTCATGCGCTCCATCTTCTCTGGAGAAAGCAGGGCTCCTGAACGGACGAAACCCTTATAGATGACCTCGGTGAGTCGCTTGTCCTCACCCTTGAGCTTCTTGTATTCGTTGTCATAAACATATTTGATGCGCTCGAAGAGTTTCTGGTTGAATGAAATCTCGTTGTCCAGATTGGTGAGCAGAGGCATTACCTTCTTCTGGGTTTCTGCAATGCCTGGAGTCTTGTGGGCACTGGTAAGACCGAAGAATACGTTGGAAACACGATCCAGCAACATACCGCTGTTCTCATAAGCGAGGATGGTGTTCTGGAAGGTAGGCTTCTTCTTGTTACTTACAATCTTCTGGATGTTGGCACGCTGATCCTTGATGGCTGCTTCGAAAGCAGGAAGATAATCACTCTCCTTAATCTTGCTGAAATCTGGAGCTCCGAATGGGAGACTGCTCTTCTGCAAGAGTGGATTCTGACGACTGCCGCCCGCATTTTGGGCGAACGATGAGGCTGGCATCTGCAGCAGGGCAGCAGCCAGACCGAGTGTTAAGAATGTCTTGTTAAGTTTCATCATGTTTTTTGTTTATATTGCAATTACTTAGCAAAGATAATGCAAACGAGCGCAATGAAAGCTTGCTTTCAAATTGCCGAGTGCAGCTTATCTTCTGCAAAGATACACTTTTATTTCGGATTATCGCATATTTTATTCATATTTCTTATGAAAAACCAGCAAACAGATAGCTCCAGCCAATGCCATCGGCACTCCGATAAGGGCTGGATAGTTATAGCCCAATCCCATAGCTACAGGTATTCCACCTAAGAAAGCGCCCACGGCATTGCCCAGGTTGAAGGCACCCTGAATGCAGCATCCCCCCAGCATTTCGCCACCCTTGGCATGCTTAACGATGAGGAACTGCTCAGGCGAACCGATGCCGAAAAGACAGACGCAGCAGACGAACATCAGAATGGCAGAAACCCATCCGAAAGGAGCGAGGAAGAAGGTGAGCAATAATGCTGCTGCAGCCAGGAACTGGAGATAACAGGTAAAGCGACCCGGCTTGAAACGGTCGGCAAGCAAGGCACTCACCTGATTGCCTACCACCATTCCACCGCCTGCAAGAATCATCAGCAGAGAGATGCTGGCAGCGCTGAATCCGCCTTCCATCTGAAGCAGGGGAGAGATGTAGCTGAACCAGCAGAGGATGCCGCCATTGCCCAGGAAGGTGGCGGCGATGATGAGCCACGGAGCCTTGTTGCGGAGGAAGTGGAACTGTGCCTTCATTCCCTTATTCGGCAACGCAGCCACGTCTGGAACCCATCTGTGAATCATATACATCGTCATGATACCGAGCAATATACAACTGACAAAAGGTACTCGCCAGCTGAACGCATGACTCAGGAAGGTGCCGATAGGTACGCCCACCAGATTGGCTACCGGCATTCCTGCGCACATCATAGCCACCGCCTTGGTTCCCTTTCCCTCCTTCGCCATCTTCACTGCCACGATGGTTGCCGTTCCGAAGTAGGCACCATGAGGCAGACCCTGAATGAATCGGGCGCAGAGCAACAGCCAGTAAGTTGGGGCTACGGATGCGATGATGGCTCCGATGGTGATGATGGAAGTCAGGAATATCAATATTTTCTTGGGACGATACTTGTGCATGAGTATCAGCGAGAAGGCACCGGCGCATACGCCCAGTGCATAGATGGAGATGAGGTGGCCTGCCTCTGGAATGGATACGTTCATGTTGTGGGCAACATCGGTAATGATGCCCTCAAGGATAAACTCTGTCATGCCCAGGGTGAATGTACCCAAAGCGAGTGCAAAAAGTCCTTTTTTCATTTGTTTTTGTAATCTCTATATTATCCTAAAAAAAAGTTTCTCTCTTAATTTTATGTCTTTGTGAGACAATCGTTTCAGAAATTCGTATGCAAAGGTACTTATATTCCCATTATCCTGCAAGTTTTCCCGCTGGAATATAGTAAAGATTAACAGAAAGTGTGGGGTCATTCATGCTCATTCTTAAGCCTTTGCTGTTCTATATAGATGTGCCTCCGTCTGTTCTCGATAGTGGATTGGGGCGTTGATGGATATAGGAAGAGGTGCTGAAAGTATCGGCATAAGTTGTTGGAAGATATAGGATAAGTTGTTGGAAGAGATAGTATATGTCGTTGGAAAAGTTACTATCATGAACCGCACAACAGCTGTTGTGCGCTTGCATATCAGCTGTTGTGCGAATGTCCATCAGCTGTTGTGCGCTCGTCATCCACCTGTTGTGCTGTAAGTTTATATACAGAAATGCGTCTGCATTTTTTGTTTTTGTAGCGAATCTTTTTATTTCATTTTGCTTCCAAAGAACTTCATATTTCTATAATTTTACAGTTTATTTTTGATGTTATTTTTCGAAACCGCTGTTTCGGAAATAGCGGTTTCGAATGCAAAGGTAATAAAAATGCCTGAATATCAGTTTGTTTGTTTGCTAATTTAAGTTTTTTTTATTTGTTTTGGAGGTGATTGTGTTTCCGAAACCACGGTTTCGGATTCTGATTTTTATCTTCTTTTAAAGTTCTACGAAAAATCAATTCTTTTGATCTTTTCTTTATTTCTTATTTTTTTTGCTTTTTCCTTTTCTGTTTCGAAGTTTTGCCGTACTTTTGTACCGGAATAGGAAAGAAAGATAAATAAGATGAATAGACGAAAAATGAAAACTGGGTCAATGGTGATGGTGAAAGCATCATTTCTTGTGGTGGTATTTTCTATGGGAGTACTTGCTCCTGCCATTGCCCAGAACGGACAGAACAGGAAACCTCGAAAGAAACTGAAAGAACTGCTGATGATGGCAGATAGCCTGCGACTCCAGTTGCGACAGTCTGCTGATAGGGGACGTATGCTCCAATGGGGCGACTCTCTTCTCATGGCAGAATTGGGTAAGAGCAAAATGAGTGAGAAGAAAAAGCAAAGGTTCATGAAGCATTATGCCAAGATTCAAAGACGATTAAGCCTATACGACCGCCAATTGTTCAAAGGAGATTCACTGCTGGCAGCCAATTATTACAAGATAAAGTATGATACTACCTACATCTCCCGTCCAAATGCCCGCTGGACCATTAAACTAAGAGGCAATCTTTCGGGAGCTGATTTGGAAACTACAGCGAAGACGGATGGAACGGAAACGCATACTAAGGTGATGGCAGACTGCCGTGGAACCCTCTCTATGGCAGTGGCTTACCGGGGATTGGGACTTGGCTTGGCTGTGAACCCAGCCAAGTTGGCTGGCAAGAATCAGGACTACGAGTTCAACCTCAATTCCTATAGCAACCGCTATGGCTTTGATGTGGTCTATCTCTCGTCCAAGACATTCCATGGTCATCAGAAAATGGGAGGTAGCGAGATAGATATCCATAAGGGAGAAATCTCGCAGAAGGCATTGAATCTCAATT
>URLG01000051.1 GCA_900548535.1 Candidatus Segatella intestinihominis
AGCCGAGGTCCTCGCCTGCGATACCATCGCAGAAACCCTTATATGCCCACTTGCGCTTGTAGTCCTTGTCGAAGAGGTTAGGTACCTGACCCTTGAGCCAGTACTCATGCTCTGCCTCGTTATCAGACAAGCTCCAGATGGTGATACCGCTCTGCTGAGCCTCAGGCACGTTGGTCTTGTAAGACTCTACAATCATGCGGTAGCAGTCGCTCTGTGCCTTATACTGGTTGCTAGATGGAGAACCTGTGCCCAATGAGAGGTCGAGCTCAGTGACGCGTACCAACTTGCCTGTGGCAGCCATCGTCTTGAACATAGCGTCTACCTTCTCCTTGAGGGCAGCGATATTCTCTGCGTTCTTCTCTGCGTCGTCGCTGCAAGAGAGGGTGATGTGCATCTGGGTTCCGATACCGTCTACGATAGGAGAGCCATTCTTCAGGTCGATGTCCTTGACGAAGTTGACGAGGGCTTCGAGCTTCTTAGGAGAAGTCTCCAAGTTGTAGTCATTGACAAAGAGCTTGGTCTCTGCTGGCAGGTACTTGCGAGCCAACTGGAATGCCTTGACGTGATAGTCTGGCACGTAGTAGCCCCAATACCAGTGGTTGTTGCCCCAGTTGAGAATCAAACCATCAGCTTCAGTCTCCTCTGGTGCTGCATCATACTTGGTGGTGCCGTCATCGTCCCAGTTTCCACCGAATACGCCTTCGTCCAGACCACGGAACTTGCAGTCGCCATCACTGATAGGCTCATTCACTACGTCATAGCCGTAAGGGGTAACGCCTTTCTCCTTCAAGTGATTAGCCACGCCACTTACCCAAGCATCCATTGCGCCTTCGAGAGCTGCCTGCTTCTCGGCTGGAGTCTTCAGTACATAGTACATCTTGTTGCCGCCTGCACGACTGCTTCTTGCCTTGTGAGCACGAGAGGTGCGGAAGATGGTCTCTCTTGCACCTGCAGCGGTACCCTGATCTTTGGCAAGGCCGAACTTGATATTGTCTACATAATAGGTAGCACCCACCTTACCGAAGTTAAGGATGATGCGGTTTGCATCTTCTGGGGTAGGAGTAAACTCATACTGACACTTGGTCCAGTCCTTTCCAATAGCAAAGGTGTTGTATCCGCCCTGTGATTGATATGTGGTGCTGTTCTGATACTGGAACTGCAATTCACCTGCGGTAGAGGTAGACTTTGCATAGAACTGAATGATGTACTTCTTGCCTGCCTGCAAAGCATCGTCGAAGGTGTAAGCGCACTGAGCCTCCCAAGCGTTGCCGTCGCCCTTGTTCTTCAATGCCAAGCTATAGTTGCCTTGGTAGCCTGTGCCTTCTACAGCCTCGACGCTTTCCTTGTTGCTGCCCCAAGAGCCCCAGTTGCCAGCTGTGCCGCCCTCAAAGTCGTATGAGTCGCCAGCCATAACATTCTCCATTGGGTCTTCTTGCTTCAATCCAAACTGTATGTCGTCGATGGTGTATGCGCCGCCCACCTTACCAAAGTTGATGATGATACGGTTGGCATCTTCTGGAGTAGGAGTGAACTCATACTCACATTTAGTCCAGCTAGTGCCGATATTGAAGGTGTTGTATCCGCCTTGTGACTGATATGTAGTACCATTCTGATACTGGAATTGCAATTCACCTGCTGAGGATGAAGACTTAGCATAGAACTGGATTACGTAAGTCTTGCCCTGCTCGAAGTATTCGCTGAATGTGTAGGCGCACTGAGCCTCCCAAGCGTTTCCATCGCCTTTGTTCTTCAATACAAGGGCAGCCGAGCCATCTTTACCGGCTTCTGCTACAACCTCTGCGCTCTCCTTGTTGCTACCCCAAGAACCCCAACCGCCGGTGGTTCCACCATTGAAGTCGGATGCGTCGCCTTGGAGCACATTGGCTATCTCGCCTTCGCTCTCCACTACGAGGGTAGGGGCGATGAGTGATTTGAGATAGCTCTGGTTCTGCTGGGTGTGCCAGAAGAAGTTGTGACCATAGAGTTTCATTCCCTCTGGCATAGCGTCGATTAGCTTGTCTACCGTGGCAAAGTTGATGGTGCCGCTGTTACCTAGCATGGCATCGCTCTTCATTGCGTTGCCAGGTGTAAACATCTGGTAGTTGGCATTGGCCAGGTCGCCTTCGCCATTGGCATTGTTTACGTACATATCTGCGCCCATACCGATACCTATGGCCATGTTAGGGGTGTACTGGCTAGCATAGTCCTGGATATTGTCGTAGTTGGCGATAACCTCCTTCACGGCAAGCGGAATGTCGGCTGCTGTCACATCGGCGTGGTCGGCAGGCTTGCCCCACTGCATGATTTGGTCGTCGCAACCAGTGAGTAGCATCGCTGATGCTACTACTGGTATCATTATCTTTGTGATTTTCATCATTGTTTCTCTTTTAAAGATTAATAAATCTGATACCTTCTCTCAGGGCTCCCTTAGAAGTCGGAGATGGTGATGGCTGTGGTAGGCACGATGCGGAAGTTATCCAAGTAGATCTTCTTGTTGAAGAGCTGTGATGGATAGTCTGGATCTTCTGCATCCTTATCCCACTTCAAGTCTGGGTTGCAGAACAAGATACCGAAGTTCTTGTAGCTACCGCCATTCTTGTCGTCGATGACGTTCTGGAATGACCATGTCAACTCAGTGTTGGTGTAGTTACCGAATGCTGTGAGTGGGATGGTGATGGTCTGCCATCTTTCGCCTGTGGTGAATGGCTTGTTCTTGCCTGTCTCACGGTCGAGCCATGGCACCCATGCGTATGCCTGGTTGAGATAGTCCTTGTTATAGACTGTGCAACCTGAGCCATAACCATAGTTGGAGAGGTTGTTCTGCAGGGTAATCTCTATCTGTCCGCTCAAGTCCCATACCTCTGGGCAGTATACATCAAACTGGAGTGCCACGGAGTCGAGTGGAGTAGTGCCAGGGATGAATTGAGTCATGCGGCTCCAGTCATCATCAGCATTGTCATTGCCTGCTGTCCAGAAGCCCTTGATGCTGGCTACACCTGCCTTCACTCCGTCAGGATTCTCATTGAGGTAGCTATCTGGGATAATCTGTACTACCTTGCCACGGCCAAAGTTCAAAGGATCGTCTACCAAATCCTCTGCCTTGAAGGTAGCACTCCAACCGCCCTGTGCGCCCTTGCCATCAAAGTTGATGACGTAGCAGTCGTTGTTGTTGAAGTAAGCTGGAGATTTGGCTGTACCATTGGCTCCCTCGATAGTGATGCTACCGCTTACATCAGCTACACCGCTAGGCATAGTAAAGGTGATCCATTCGCCGTCTTCCTCATCATTCACGATGCCATCTGTTATCTCTGTTCCATCAGGCAGGGTAACCTTGGTGGTTCCATCTAGATTGGCACCTATAATCTTGACGGTCTCGCCTGCTTGTGGCAGGGTGTTGTCGATGCTGGAGATAACAGGGGCAGAAGCACGGATGGTAAACTTGTAAGTAGTCTCTGTGTTGTCCTTCACAAAGCGAATGGTGTTGCGTACGCTCTCATCAGCCTTGCTCACAGGAGTCTTGCTGTTGAGGGTTACCCAGATGTTATTATCTGTCATCAACGCATTGTTGAAGTAGGTCTCATAACCATTTACATAGATCTTCTTCAGTCCTGAGAAGCCTGAACCTTCGATGCGGAGGGTCTGTCCCAAGCGAGCGAACTCTACCTCTCGGTCATAGTTGCCATCTTCTGCCTTGGTATCCTCTAGGAAAATCTTGTTGATGGTCATGGTGGCAGATTGGTTGTCATCGTCGTCGCTACATGCTGTGAGCGATGGGACGAGGGCGAGCAACATCAAAGGGAATAATCCCTTGAGTACCTTCTCTACCTTATTATATATATATCTTTTCATGATCTTAATCGTTTTATTATCTGTTAATGATATTCACTCTGTTTGCCTTATAGGGATTAGTCGAAGAGGGTGGCCTCGTCAACCTCACGCTCGCCAAACTCATACTTCACAGTCTTGATGTTACCGTTGGCATCGGTCTTCAAGTTAGGGTTCTTGGTCTGGTCGGTATCAGCCATAGGCAATGTCAAGCTCTTGGCTGTTGCTGTAGCCACACCTGCACCTGGAGCAACATATTCCTTGCTTCTCTTGTATTCGTGGGTGCTGCTATCAAAGTAGCTGGCATTGCGGCTTTGAGCATTGCAGTAGTTAACCACCTTTTGCTGCTGATAGTAACCACGGCGTACGAGATAGTACCAATACAAACCCTCGAAGGCGAACTCTACACGGTTCTCGTGGCGGAGGTCCTCGTAACTAATCTTGCTCTTCTCTGGCATACCAGCACGCTTGCGGATGGCATTGAAGTATTTCAAAGCATCGGCATCGGTAGTGCTCTCGTTGTTGCCAAGTATAGCCTCTGCATAGTTGAGGTAAACCTCGGCAAGGCGCATCATATAGGTATTGATACCAGAGTTGTTTGGCACACTGAAGCCATTCACTTTCTTGGTACCGATGACATACTTCTTGACGTTGGCACCCTGGCTGCCTGGGTTCTCGGTCACACCGTAGATGTATGGATCTGATGGGTCAGCACTCAGCTCTGGGTATTCCTCACCATAGAAGGCTACAGAGTTGTGGCGACGTTTGGTATCCACCATTCCCTTGGCTCCGAGGTTGTCGTCATCATAGTTGGAGAACTCTTCCCAGAGGTCGTAAGAGCAGTAAGTGGCTCCACCCCAAGCATTGGTATCGCCTACCATGGTGCTCCAAGCAAGGAAGCGGGTCATGCTCTGTCCTGCACCACCTGCGCCATCACCCTTGATGAACTGAAGCTGGAACATAGCCTCGGCGTTGTTGTTGATATTGCTGTAGCTCCAGAGGTCATCGTAGTTGTCGAGAAGCTTGTAGCTGCTCTCCTTGATCACCTTGAGGGCTGCTTTCTTTGCCAAGTCGAGATAGTACTCATTGCGAGTGCCACGGTTGAAGTCGGTGGCGATGTTGGTGCCATCGTAAGCTCCACTGGTGGTCAAACCAGCCATAGAGAGGTAGAGACGGCTCAACATACCGTATGCGGTGTACTTGTTGACACGTCCTGCCTGTCCCTGACTGGCAGGGAGATGCTTGGCAGCATACTCCATATCACGGATGGCGAACTCAATCACATCCTCACGAGGCTGTGCTGGAACCACATAGTTGTTTACCATGTCTGAGGTGTTGGTATAGATGATACCGCATCCCCAGAGGGTTCCGATGTACCAGTATGCTAAACCACGCATGAAGCGGGCCTCGGCTATACCCTGTATCTTGGCGGTCTCGCTCACGCCAGATGTACACTTGGTGAGGAGGTTGTTGATGGTGTTGTTGCTCTGTGATACCACTGAGTAGAGTGAGCCCCATGCCTCGCTCAATCCCTGTGAGAGTGAATTCTCTGTGAAGTTGGTGTAAGGGTAGATGTAGTTGGAGTATTGTGCCGTGATGTTATTGGCACGTCCATCGCCCATACCATAATAGAACTTATCGTTGAAGTCGAACCACACGTAGTTGTAGAGTGGGTAAGTGGCAGATTCTACTGCGTTATCAGAGTCATAGTAGTTGTCTGGGCTCAACTGATAAGTGTTCTTTTGCTTCAGGAAGTCTTCCGCACAACTGCTGAACGAAAGGACGCCTGCCAAAGCTGCTGTATATAATAATATCTTTTTCATATTGTAGTCTCCTTTCTTATCATTAGAATGTTACATTCAAGCCGAAGGTGTAGATGCGTGGTGAAGGATAGCGACCATAGTCGATACCATTCATCAAGGCATTGCCCCAAAGGCTACCTACCTCAGGATCGTAGCCATCATACTTGGTCCAAGTATGTACGTTCTGGAGGTTGCAGTAAATCTTCACGTTGGTCAAGTAGATGTGCTTGAGCCATGTACGTGGCAATGTGTAAGAGAGTGAGATATTCTGCAGACGGATGTATGAACCATCTTCTACGTATGCATCGCTCACACGGTCGTTGCGGTTGCTGCCGCTTGAGGTGTAGAGGCGAGGCTGGATAGTCTCTGGGTTGGTAACGTGATAGTTACGATAGTCGTCTGGACCATTAGGGTCTATCTTCTCTACTCGTGCATAGTTCATCACGGTCTTCAGGAGGTTAGAGGTAGAACCTGAAACTTCCAAGCTGCGGCGACCGTAGTTGAGTATCTTGTTGCCGTAAGAGCCACTGAACTGGATGGTCAAGTCGATGCCCTTATAAGAGAAGGTATTGCCCAAACCCCAAGTAAACTTAGGCTCAGGATTGCCGATAAAGGTCTGGTCGTCGTTGTTGATGACACCATCGCCATTGAGGTCTGCGAAGATATAGTCGCCTAGCCATGTTCCATTCTCTGCTATCTTGCTACCCTCTGGGATAGCTACCTGTTTCACGTTGCCGTCCTTATCCTTGTAATAGAAGTCCTCTGGCTTGTCGAAACGACCGATAACCTTGTAGCCCCAGAACTGCCCGATAGGCTGACCTACGATGGTATTGGTAACGGTAGCTGTCTCAGAACCAATCTGGAGAGTCTTAGGCAGTGTACCAGTGGCGGTATCGAGAGAAACCACCTTGTTGCGGTTCAGGGAGAGCACGGCATTGGTGCGCCAAGAGAATCCCTTAGCCTCGATATTGTCGGTGTTCAAGGTAAACTCAAGACCGGTGTTGCGCAAGCTACCGATGTTACCCCAAGGGTTGCTAGCTACACCATAGCCAGAACCGGCACCAGAGCCCAAGAAGGCTGGAAGGTCGAGCTTCAAGAGCAAGTCCTTGGTCTTCTTATAGTACCAGTCGGCGATAAACTCGATGCGACCGTTAAAGAGGCTGAGGTCGATACCTACGTTGGTAGAGTAGGTGGTCTCCCACTTCAAGTTAGGGTTGGCATTGTTGGCGTTCAGTACACCTACGCCCCAAGGAGTGGTGTAAGTAGCGAGCAGGGCGGTATAAGCCCAGTCTTCTACGTTCTGGTTACCTGTGGCACCCCAACCCAAGCGAAGCTTCAAGTTGCTGATGACGTTATTGTCCTTCAAGAAACTCTCGTTGCTAACACGCCATGCGAAAGCAGCTGATGGGAACCAACCCCAGCGATGACCCTCGGCAAACTTGCTACTACCATCACGGCGGATAGTGGCAGTCAAGAGATAGCGATCGTCGAAGCTATAGAAGGCACGACCGAAGTATGAGAACAAGGCAGTGTTGTTCTGATAACCAGTGGCGCGGCTGTCGGCGTAGCTACCTGCAGAGATGTCGGTGGCAGAATTAGAGAGGTAACCTGTGGTAGAACCCACTTGATTCTCCCAGTGGTTGTGGCTCATCTCCTGACCTACCATGATGTTCATGTTGTGCTTGCCAAAGGTGTTGGCGTATGTGAGGATGTTGCGCCAAGACCAATACTTAGAGTTGCTCTTGGTCCATCTACCTGTACGAACATCATTGGTCTTTACACCAAACTGGTAGTCTGGCTGATAATAATAGTAATTGTTGAAGTTATAATCAGCCGAAAGCTCTGTCTTGAAAGTCAATCCCCTGATGAGGGTCGCCTCCAAGTAAGTATTGACACGGAAGTTGGTCTTCTTGTTGTGATTGTCGGTAATCTCAGCAAGAGCCACAGGGTTGTCTGGCATCCACTGGTCATCAGGACCGTCGTACTTTCCCTCAGGGTTGCGTACGGCTACAGATGGCTGAGATGTCAGCGCAGTCATAATAATATTATAGGTGGAAGAAGTCTGCTGCTTGCTGTCGGCAAGAGAGAAGTTGATGCCGCCCTTGAGCCACTTCTTGATTTGAGCATCCACGTTACCACGGAGAGTCTGGCGCTTGAATCCAGAACCGATGGCAATACCATCCTGATCCAGATAGCCTGCGCTGATGGCGTAGGTGATGTCCTTGTTACCACCGCTCATGCTTACGTTGTGGCTAGTCATGAGAGCCTTGCGATACAATTCATCCTGCCAGTCAGTACCTTTGCCCATCAAGTCGCCACGAATCCATGTGCTTGATGCTGGCTTGATCTGAGCATCAGTGATGTCCTTGTAGTGCTGTGCATACTCACGGAGGTTCATCACGTCGAGTTTGCCAGGCATAGCCTGCCATCCTACGTAACCATCGTATGTGATGTTAGCCTCACCACTCTGACCACGCTTGGTGGTAATCATGATGACACCATTGGATGCACGCGAACCATAGATAGCGGTAGCAGAGGCATCCTTCAAGATGTCCATGCTCACGATATCGCTAGGGTTGATAAGGGAAAGTGGATTGGAGTTGCCATCGTCGCTACCTGCTGAGTCGATAATGACACCATCGATAACGAAGATAGGCTGTGATGTGGCATTGAGTGAGTTCGTACCACGGATGCGGATGGTGTTGCTACCACCAGGGGTACCTGTGTTGGCCTGGATCTGCACACCGGCAGCACGACCCTGGAGAACCTGGTCGATACTGGTGGCTACAGACTTCTCAATGGCTTTCTCGCCAACAGAAGCAACAGAACCCGTTAAGTCGGCACGTTTCATCTGACCGTAACCTACCACTACCACCTCGCTCAGAGCCTGAGCGTCGGCGATCAGCGTTACGTCAATAGGGCCGTTGCCTACCTTCACCTCTTTATCTTTATAGCCAAGATAAGAGATTTGAAGGGTTGCACCCTTAGCCGCCTTAAGTACAAAGTTACCGTCTAGGTCAGTAACTGTTGCCACATTAGGCGAACCTTTCACACGAACTGTCGCTCCGATGACTGGGCCATCCTCAGCGACGACTGTACCTTTGATCTGATTGCCTTGAGCGAAGATCCCCCCACTAGGGAAGAGCATCAACACAAATAGCAATGACAGGTACTTTAAAGCATTACCTGCATGTCTCATGATTAATTGGTTTTATTAATTGGTTTATTATTTTGTTGTTTATTCTTTTATAATTGGTTTCGATTGCAAAGTTATATTTTTATTCGTTAAGTGCCGTTAACTTATGTAGCATCGGTGTTTCTGTTTGTTTCATCTCGTAACAAATGAGTGGTATTAGACATAAAAAGGGGGGAATATGCAACGCCATATCCCCCTTTTTGTTTCAAAAACGCACTGTTTACACCTTTTATTATATATAGGTTGTTTTGTCTATTCTATTTGCATTTTGGAGAACGTCTGAAAATATTTCAGACAAACGTTTCTCCACTCCTTGGCACTCTCCAACTGCACATTGAGCAGTGAGTCGGTCTTTTGCCATTCCGTCTCATGGCCTTTCATGTATGGTTTGGCACTGGTATGCCAGTAGTCACGATAAACTTCTACCATGGATACACCCATGTTGTATTTCATGTTGAGTTCTTCCCACAGGGTACTGCCAGACTTCATCTTGTAGGTCCAAGGTACATGATGGAACCAAAGCAAGTATTCCTCTGGACAGGTTTCGATGTTATCATATTGACTGCGATAAGGCTCTGGATATTGCCCCACGGCATCTGTACCTTTGGATGAGCGGTCGAAACCTACACCCTGTGCATCTGCCTTGTGATAGTATACAGGGCACCATTCCAATGGGTAACTGGCGATGAAACCGTCTGGCTCCGGACCATAGTGATGGTCGAACTTGAAGATGTGGTGCAATCCCAGTGGCATCATATAGTTGACGCAAGCTTCACGAGAGGTCATCATCATCATCTCTACAGGCTTGGTAAACTTCTCGTCATCGTTGCCGTAGGTCTGTACGAGCCATTCGTGGGCTATTTCTTCCGATGAAATCGCAGGATTCCATGCCAATCTGCCGAAGGCATACCAGTTGGCTTGTGAGAATGGATGGCCGCACCAGTTGGCATCGTCGCCGATGTTGGCTACGCCAGCAATGCCTTTCAGCTTGTTAGGATTGACGAAATCAAAGAACTCTTTCCACATTGGGGCTAGATATACGAGATGCTTGGACTGACCTAGATACTCCTGAGTAATCTGAAGCTCTGCCATCTGAGGAGTCTTCTGGATGTTGTCGAAGATAGGAGCGTATGGCTCACGAGGCTGGAAGTCGAGCGGACCATTCTTGGACTGTAAGATGACATTGTCTCTGAACTTGCCATCCAAATCCTTAAACTCACTCACGGCTTGCTTTACTCGGTCCTCGCCCTTGTGGTTGGCTCCATATACAAAGCTGCGCCACATCACGATGCCGCCGTATGGCTTGAGGGCGTCTGCCAGCATGTTGGCTCCCTCGGCATGAGTGCGGTGGTAATCGCCAGGACCGGGCTGTCCCTCTGAGTTGGCTTTCACTAAGAATCCACCAAAATCAGGTATGGCGGTATAGATTTCCTTCGCTTTCTTCTGCCACCATTGCTGTACCTTCTTGTCCAATGGGTCTGCGGTCTTGGTGTAGCCCAGTGCCATTGGCGAAGCAAAGTTGATGCTGAGGTATACACGGATGCCGTAAGGGCGGAAGATGTTGGCGATGACCTTCACCTTATTAATATATTCGGCAGTCATCATCTTGGGAGAGGCGTTCACATTGTTGAGCACGCTGCCATTGATGCCCAGTGAGGCATTGGCGCGGGCATAGGTGATAAGGCGGTCGTGCAAACTCTTGCTGATGCTGCCGCCCTTGCCATTTTTGCCCAGCTTGATGTCTTCCCATTTCCAGATGCTCTTGCCTGCATAGCCTCGCTCGATGCTGCCATCCAGATTGTCCCAATGGTTCAGGATGCGCAGACCTACTTGTGGCTTTTCTGTCTCATCGATGGCCTTGCCGAAGTTCTGCTGTTTGCCGCTGCCAGTGTTGTAGGCATCTGTGTTTTGCAGACGGATCAGCTCGTATGCGCCATAGAGCAGGCCGATGGGAGTGCTTGCCGTAATGGTTGCCTCATACTGGATGTTGTCGCCTTGGTGGGCAGGACGAGCGTAGAGCTTGTAGCCTTCGCCTAGGTTGAGGCTCTTGTCTAGTTTCAGCTCCACGTTCTTGCCTCTCCAGTTGTTCTCCAGCTCTTGCTGAGCAATCTTCACGGTGGCATTGTCAGTGATGGATGTGGTTACTTGGCAGGAGTTGGCGTATGCCTTGCCAAACCACAAGGATGAGCCGTCGTTCTGCGCTTGTGCCGAGAACGAGCCGAGTAGCATCATCAACGAAATAAGGTATTTCTTCATATCTTTGCGATTATTAATTACGAAATGTTGTTTATTCGTTTGCAAAGATACGAAAAAATACCTTATTATATATAATATAGGTGTTTATTTCTCATTTCTTTTTGTTTCGGCATATTCGCTAGGCGATATTCCGTAGTGTTTCTTGAACACGGTGGAGAAATGGGTCTGGTTGTTGAAACCTACTGAGTAAGCCACCTGGGTGATGTTGATCTGTCCCTCTTCAATGAGTCGGGCGGCTTGCTCCAAACGGAGATTTCTGATGAATTCACCGGCAGAAACGCCTGCTATCTCCTTGAGCTTGCGATGCAGTTGGGCGCGACTGATGCCTACCTCTTCTGTGAGTTTCTCTACGTTGAGCTCTGGGTCGGCGAGATGCTCGTTCATGTATTTCATCACGCGTTCCATCAAGGCGTCATTGTTGCCCTTCACCTGTATCTGCTCTATCTTGGCTTTTTGGCCTTGTGCGCCACTATACTTACCACGTATGCGGCGTACATTATCTACCAGATTGTCTATCAGAATATGTAGCTCTTCCATATTGAAAGGCTTGGCGAGGAAGGCATCTGCTCCCTTGCGCAGTCCCTCCAAGCGGTTTTCCACTTCGCTCTTAGAGGTGAGCAGGATGACTGGAATGTCGCTGATGTTGGAGTTGCCCTTGATCTTTTTGAGCATAGTGATGCCATCCATCTCTGGCATCATCACGTCGCTGATGACGAGGTCGTATTTTCCTGTGAGAAGCATCTTCAAGCCCTCCTTGCCGTTGCAGGCATGTTCGAATCGATACCAGTCGCTCAGTTCTGTCTTTATATAATGTGCTATCTCTGCGTCATCATCTACTATCAAGATGTTGAAGTTGCGGTTAGCTTGCGACTTTTTACCGATGGAATCGGCTATTTTGGCCTTTTCTTCCGTCATGATTTCTTCTGGTTGCAGATGTTCCTTACCTAATGGTATGCTGACTTCGAAGCATGAGCCCTTGATGCCGTCTGTGCGGTTGTAAGCCTTGATCTTTCCTCCGTGCATGTCCACGAAAGCCTTGCAGAGATTTAGTCCGATACCTGTTCCTTCGATGTGCAGATCGCTTGACGTGCGACCTTGATAGAAGCGATCGAAGAGTTTGTCGGTCTTATCTTCTGCCAGTCCGATGCCGGTGTCCATTACCTTGATGATGGCATTCTTATCGTCCTTGCCCATCACGAGGGTGATGTCTCCGCCATCGAAGGTATACTTCATGGCATTGGAGAGCAGGTTGGAGATGACCTTGTCAAAGTTGATGCGGTCTATCCAAACCTTCAGGGTGTTGCCTTCTTCCAGACTGCTATCTTCTTTCAGCTCCAAGGTAATGCTACGCTCTTGTGCGTTAAACTGGTAGAGCGACAGAATGCCGCGCAAGAATTCCTTGAGGTCGGTCTTCTGGCAGTGCAGGTGCATCTGGTTCTTGTCTATCTTTCGCTCGTCCAGGATCTGGTTTACCAGTAGCAGCAGGCGCTGGGCATTGCGGTCGATGGTGTCAATGTCTTGCTTGTATTCTGGTGCCGTCAGCTTCTCCTTCAGTTTGTTGAGTGGTCCCATAATCAGGGTCAGCGGTGAGCGGATGTCGTGGGTGGCATTGATGAGGAATTGCATCTTAGTCTCTTCCAGGTCTGCCTTGCGCTTGCGCTCGTACGTATATATCACAAAGATGATAAGTCCTGTTGCCAAGAGGGCATAGATTAAGTAAGCCCAGATGGAAGCATACCATGGGTCGCACACCGTAATCGTGAGGATGGTGGAGTGCTTGGAGTAGCTGCCATTGCTGCAGGCTCTTACTTCTAGGGTGTATGTGCCAGGTTTCAGCTTGTTGAATGATACGGCATTGCTACCCTCATTGGTGCTATTCCATTTGCCCTCGTTGATGCGATATTGGAAGCTGATGTTGTCGGTGTTCTTGTAGTTGAGCAGCGAGAACTCCAGCGTGAATGAATTCTGTGAGTATGGAATCGAGAACTCATCGGCTAAGTTGTTGATCGACTTGCCGTCTACGATAAAGTTAGTAAGGTATACATTGCCCAGCTCCGATTTGTTGGCTTTTACCACTTCTGGATAAAAAGTAGTGATTCCATCGCTAGTTCCAAAGGCGATTCGGTCGTCGCTGGTATGCATGGCAGAGCCTAGGGTGTATTCACGTGTGGTGAGTCCATTGCCATTGATATGTCCGATGAAATGGGCGTTTTTGTGGTCATACTGCCAGATTCCCATGGTGGTACTGATCCAGTAGTCGCCCTTTTGGTCTTTGAGGATGCTTGAGATTTGTTTGCCCTTGAGCATCTCTGAATGAGGAAACTCTGATATCTTGTTGTCCTTGCGATTGAAGAGGTAGAGTCCTTCTTCTGTACCGATGACGATGTTGCCATTCTTGCCTTCGCAGATACCGTTGGCTTGGCGGTCTTTCAGAATGTTGTGCCATCCGAAGTCCTTGAAGCTCATGGTCTTGGTGTTGAGGCATGATACGCCATTCGAGGTGCCTATCCAGAGATGGCCCGTATGGTCGAGTGCCATGCTGCGCACCCAGTCGTTGCAGAGATAACCCTTTCCTCCACGCTGGCGCATGTTGAGAACCTTGGTCTCACCGCTCTTTACATTATATATATATAGGCCCTTGCTGTATACGGAGATGTACAGATTGCCCTCGTTGTCATCGGTCATGCAGTAGATGCCGGCACTGGTAAAGGTCAGCTTCTGCTGGTAAGCACCAGTGTTAGGGTTATAACTGTAGAGTGCGCTACCGTTGCTAATCCAGTATTCGCCACGGCGGTCCTTGAAGATGATGCAGGTGCCAGCTGGCGATTGTGGGTGGGCGATGATCTTGCCTGAGGCATCGAAACAGTATACACCGCTATTTTGCACGGTACACCAAGTCTCGCCATTGTTGCCCGGCGCTATGCTCGATACGCTGCTGCCGATGATATAGTTTTGTGCTGAGAAACTCCATGAGTTGAAGGCTTGCTGGCGCTGGTTGAGCAGATAGAGACCTTTCTTGTAGCAACCTATCCAGAGGTTGTTGTCCTTGTCTTCGATGATATCGTTGACGAAGGCGGTGGCTAGATTGAAGTTGCTATTGCTGTTTTCCAGCTGTTCCACCTTGCTGCTGCCTTTCTTGATGAGCAAGGCTCCGTGCTCAGAGGTGCTGATATAGAGATTGCCCTCGTGGTCGAAGGTGGCATTGTTGATGGTTACATTGTTCTTGTAGATGCCGAAGTCATAGCCCGCATCGGCTATTCGCCCCGTCTTGTAGTCGTAGTATACGATGCCATACATGCAGACTATCAGCATGGCTTGTGGGCGATGCTGGATGAATGCTACAGGTGCTCCGTATGGGGATGTGAAGTCCTTGCGCAGGATGCGTCCTTTGTTCTCAATGAAACGAGTAAAGGTGCTCAGGTGGCTGCTCTGCCACAAGTAGTGGTGCTGGTCTTCATAGATATGGGTGAAGAATACGTCAGAGTCGCGCTCTGCGTATTGGCGTTCTTGCTTTATATAAAAGGTATTGTCTTGCGACTTTCCTTTGGCATTGTTTCTTACGGAATAAAGACCATAGCCTGCTGTTCCCAGCAGGATGTCGCCGAGATGGCTTTCCACCATCGAATAGATACGAGGCTTCCTGCCGTCTGGAAATCTCAGACGGCTAAAGTTATTGCTCTCATAATTGTAGCGCATCAATCCCTTGGCGCAACCTATCCACAGATTGCCCTTCTTGTCTACGAGCAAGTCGGAGATGATGTTGTCAGTGATGGAGGTGCTATCTTCTTCATCGTGCAGATAGTTGGTGAAGCGATAGCCATCAAATTTGCTCAGTCCATACTCCGTTCCTATCCAGATGTAGCCGTACTTGTCTTGCACAATACAGTTGATAAGCGAGCTGGACAGCTTGCCTGATGTGAAGAGTTCGCCACTGTCTGCCCAAACCAAGAGCGAGATGAGGATGGCACAGAGGGCTGTGATGCAATGTTTCGTATACTTCATGTTTCAGTTTTTGTTCCTTGTTTGTTTATTCATTGTGACACATGTCATGTAATATATAATTAGGTATTACGTCTGCAAAAGTAGTAAAAAACTCCGAAAGCAACAAATAAAAACGAAAGAATATGTATCGTTTCCTTTTGTTTCTTTATCTTTTTGGGCATTTTTCGAATTATGAAACAAATAGAAATATTCTGGTAACTAGAATTGTGGGCTGTTTTGGATACTTTTTAGTAAATTTGCAACGTCAACTAGAAAAAGAAACTAAAAAACGTAATAACAAAATGAATAAACAAACGATAAAGATCTGCTCTTTGGTACTTGTGCTGGCAGCCTCCAGCTCCGTGACTTTCGCCCAGAATGTGTGGAAAGGTACTTGGGCTACCGCTGTGGAATGGACGGGCAAGGGAGACATGCCTAAGGAAAGCTTGAGCAATTGCTCTTGCCGACAAATCATCCATGTGTCTTTTGGTGGCAGCGAGATGCGACTCAAGTTGAGTAATGAGTTTAGCAAGGAACCCGTGGAAATCAAATCGGTGTATGTTGCCGATACAGATGTGACTGCCAATTGGGGCATCAAAGCCAAGACGGCGAAGTATCTCAAGTTTAATGGCAAGAAGAATGTAACCATTGCTCCCGGCAAGGCTATCTATTCTGATGATTTGAAATATGACCTGAAGGCAGGTCAGCGACTCACCATCACCATCGACTATGGCAAGCAGATGCCAGTGAATGTGACATCTCATCGTGGCTCTCGCACTACCTCTTATATAGTAAACTCTGCCGTGCGCACAGCCAAACCGATGGATAAGAGCTTTGCGGATGGTGAGAAGGTAGACCACTGGTACAATCTCTCTGCCATTGATGTGAAGACAGACAAGACAACTCCTGTAGTGGCTGTGCTTGGCAATTCCATCACAGACGGTCGTGGCAGTACCACCAATATGCAGAATCGCTGGACGGATGTTCTCTCTGATGCACTGAATGCAGAGAAACCATACGGCGTATTGAACCTCGGAATCGGTGGCAACTGTGTAGTGGAAGGCGGACTGAGCGAGCCTGCCATGAAGCGATTCGACCGTGATATCCTGGGACAGACGGGTGTGGATAAGCTTATTATCTTCGAAGGAACCAATGATATTGGCTGCTCGGGTGGCAACTATGAGCATCTAGCCGATACCCTGAAGGCATGTTACAAGGTGCTTATAGCCAAGGCGAAGGCTAAGGGCATCAAGGTATATGGCGCTACCATCACCCCAACCAAGGGCAACGGCTGGTATTCTTACTGGCATGAGGCAGTTCGCCAGGAGGTAAATGAATGGATCAGAAAGAGCGGAAACTTCGATGAAATCATTGATTTTGACGAATTGGTACGCGATCCACAAGACCCACAGCGCCTCAAGGCTGAGTATTCTGACGACTGGCTCCACCTCAATCCAAAGGGATATGAGGCAATGGGCAAGTTTGCCGCAGAAAAGCTTAAATAGTTATGTAAATATTAATATAATAATGTATAGGAAGATGAAGAGGAGAAAAAACTCCTAACTCAAGACTCCTAACTCCTAACTTGATAAATATGGAACAGACAACTGTATCACAGGAATCCAAGGGATTCTACAAACTGAATTGGCTACAACGCATCGGATTCGGATCTGGCGACTTGGCACAAAACCTCATCTACCAGACCATCTGCATGTATCTGTTATTCTTCTATACCGATATCTACGGACTCAATCCAGGTGTAGCAGCCACCATGTTCTTGGTGGTTCGCTTGGTGGATGTGCTCTGGGATCCATTGGTGGGAACCTACGTGGATAAGCACAATCCACGTTGGGGTAAGTATCGCTCTTACCTCGTATTGGCAGGTTTGCCTCTTACCGTGCTCGCCATCCTCTGCTTCTGGAATGGCATGGAGGGACAGACAGATACCATCAAGTTGATTTATGCTTACGTAACTTACGTGGGCTTGTCAATGCTCTATACATTGATTAATGTACCTTACGGAGCATTGAATTCATCTTTGACTCGCGATACAGACGAGATAACCATTCTTACTTCTGTACGTATGTTCATGGCAAATGTGGGTGGACTCTGTGTATCGGCAGGTGTTCCAATCCTGGTGGCCATCTTGGCAGCGGCTAAGGACCTGCCTATCGAGATGGCGCTCTTCATGGGTCTCGGTTCATTGCCATCATTCATCTTTATGCCACTGGTTCCTGCCATCAAGAAAAAGGTGGGCAAGAAGAATATGTTCTACATCTTCCTTACTGTGGCTATCGTGGGTATGGCGATGCTTTATTTCATCAGCAAGATGGGACCTGTAAAGGATCATATCACGCTGGTTTATATTGCACAGTTCATCAAGTCAACAGGTGTTATCGTGGCTACTGGATATATGTGGGCATTGATTCCGGAGGTCATCTCTTTTGCTGAATACACCAGCGGCAAGCGTATTGCCGGTATCGTCAATGCCTTGACCGGTATCTTCTATAAGGCAGGTATGGCTTTGGGTGGTGTTGTTCCTGGCGCCGTTCTTGCATGGACCGGTTATCAGGCAGCGGCAGCTCAAGAGAGCAACTCGCTTCCTACCGACAGTAATGCCTGGTTTGTTGCCATGCTGATTTATGCCTTGGTAGGTTTCGCCCTTCTGGTATTCTGCTTTACCCAGACCAAGGAACGTGTGGTAATGGACGAGAAGGAAACCAAGAATGTGAAGGTGAGCGACCTGTGGACAGAATTCTTCCACAATCGTCCTTTACGTATTGTTGCTTTGTTCTTCATCACAGCTTTTGCCATGATGTCTGTGGGCAATGCAGCAGGTGCTTACTTCATGAACGATCTGGAGCAGCAGTCTCCTTTGGCACAGGAAGGCATCCGCTGGTTGGTATGCGTTATCCCAGCCATCCTGCTCGGTTTGGCAATGTTTATCATCTCTAAGTATGAGTTGACTGATGAGGTCATCGACGACATCAACAAGAAGATTGAAGCTCGTCATCAGGAAGGAAATAATTAATATTAAAATAAGGAACAATATGAAAAAGATAACAACTTTGGCAATGGGCTTACTGCTCGCTTCTGCTGCTTTCGCACAGAAGGGCAATACCCAGATACCATCATTACAGAGCACTTTAGGCAAGCACTTCTTGATAGGTGTTGCCGTAGATACAGCTTTTGTGAATGGACATTCGCCTGCAGAGGAGGCTACTGTTAAGGAACAGTTTAATCAGATAGTGGGCGAGAACTGTATGAAGGGCGAGGAGAATCATCCAGAGGTGAATCGCTTTGATTTTACTGATGGTGATAAACTCGCTGACTGGGCAGAAAAGAATGGAAAAACCTTGATAGGTCACTGTCTGGTATGGCACTCTCAGCCACCTAAGTGGATGTTTACCGATGATAAGGGAAACCTCGTAAGCCGTGAAGTGCTCATCGGCAGAATGTATAATCACATCATGAATGTGGTTACTCATTATAAAGGTAGAGTAAAGGGATGGGACGTTGTGAACGAAGCTTTCGAGGATGATGGCTCTTACCGCAAGTCTTTATATTATAAGATTATTGGTCCGGAGTTCATCGAACTGGCTTTCCGCTTTGCTCATGAGGCTGATCCTAACGTAGAACTCTATTACAACGATTACTCTACTTCTAAGCCAGGCAAGCGTGAGGCCATCTGTAAGCTGGTTCGCGACTTGAAGGCGAAGGGACTTCGCATAGATGCTGTAGGTATGCAGAGCCACAATGGTTTTGATTATCCTGACTATGCTGAGTATGAGAAGAGCATCGAGGCATTTGCTGCTGAGGGCGTGAAGGTGATGATGACAGAGTTGGATGTGAACATGCTTCCTAACCCTGATGGATTCGGTGGAGCGGAAATCAGCCAGAAGTTTGAACTTCAGAAGAAGTACAATCCATACGTCAAGGGCTTGGACAAGAAGGCACAGAAACTCTTCAATCAGCGTTATCTCGATCTCTTCAAGATTATCGAGCGCCACAAGGATGTAATCAGTCGTGTTACTTTCTGGGGTGTCAACGATGGTCACTCATGGCTCAATGGCTGGCCTATCCCAGGCAGAACCAACTATCCGCTGCTCTTCGACCGCAACAATGAGGTGAAGCCAGTGGTTAAGGAAATCGTAAAACTCTTTAAATCAATAGTTCGTTAATAATTCAATAATGTGCTAAGCAGCTATACGCTGTAAGCA
>URLG01000052.1 GCA_900548535.1 Candidatus Segatella intestinihominis
CGCTACCTTTTTGACCTCTGTGTCATCTTATGAGGGCGGTTGCGGATTTGAGGCTTAATTCTTAATTATAAATTATTCATTATTATGACAACACCGGAAATAGAAGAATTGAAATCGCTCGTAGAGCAAAAATTTGAGAAGATACTCTCCACCACCACCGACTTTGAGGAGTTTTCCTACTATCTAGAGAAGGAAGTGGGATGCCGAGTGTCTGCCTCTACCCTGAAGCGACTCTATGGATACGTGAGCGACGAGCACAAGCCTCGCATGGTAACGCTCGATGCCCTCGCCAAGTACATCGGCCACAAGAACTACATGGCTTTCTGCCAATGGCTCAAGACCAGCACCAAGTACAACTCCTCCTTCTTCAAGGCCAACCAGCTGGTGAGCAGCGACCTCGCTGAGGGCGCACAGATAGCCATCGGCTGGAGCCCCAACCGAGTGCTCCAACTGCGCTATCTGGGCAATAGCACCTACGAGATAGAGGCATCTGAAAACAGCAAGCTGAAGCAAGGCGACCGTTTTGTTACCGGTTGCTTCATCAAGGAGCAGCCCCTCTTCCTGCCCTATATAGAGCGTGATGGCGAGCGCACCGCCAGCTTCGTGGCAGGCAGAAACGGAGGATTGACAATGATTCGTATAATGAGAAACGAAGAGTGAAGAATTCAATAGTAGGAAAGGCGTATGCCTAATTATTAATTCTTAATTATAAATTATTAATTAAATGAAGACATCAGGTTTTACAGAGGATATCACCAAGGAGATGAACCATGCCGACCCTATGCCAGTGGAGAATGGATTTGGCCATCTGAGCCAATGCTATATCTCCATCTCGGGGCATACCCGCCTCTTCACGGGCACCCGATATGGCAAGCGATACATGCTGAAATGCCTCAAGACCGATTTTCTCTATACCCCCATCTACCGCCAGGCACTGAGCAAGGAGTTTGAGATAGGACAGCAGCTGGAGCACCCCTTCATCTGCCGCACCATCGGCATGGAGGAGGTGGAGCCACTGGGCACCACCATCGTGATGGAATATGTAGATGGCGACTCACTCTTGAGCCTACTCCACAAGCATCTGCTCACCACCGACTTAGCTCATAAGATAACCCACCAGCTGATGGACGCCCTGGAGTATATGCACAACAAGCAGATGATACACCGCGACCTGAAGCCTGCCAACATCATGGTGACACACAACGGACAGAACGTGAAGCTCATCGACTTCGGCCTCTCCGACAGCGACTCCTTCACCGTGCTCAAGTTGCCCGCCGGCACATCGGGCTACATCGCCCCCGAGCAATTGATGCCGGGAGCCAAGTCGGAACCCAAAGCCGACATCTACTCGCTGGGCATGGTGATACGCGACATGGCAGAGGAGACGGGCGACAAGGAGCTGCTGAAAATAGCCGAGATATGCACCAACCGTGATAGCCAGCAGCGCCCTCAGAGCATAGCCGCCCTCAGGGAAGCCATCTCTGCATCCACCTCCACCCATCGCCCCGCCGTCACCCTGCTGAGCGTCCTCATCGCCCTGTTGCTGCTCGCTCTCGGCTTCACCTACTACTATCGCCACCAGCAAGCAGCGGCAGTAGAGACGCAAGAAAGCGCAGCGGCCGACAGCACCAGCCAAGACAGCAACACCGTGCTCGACTATCAACTATGGGGGAAACAAGGTGAATAGCAACAACACTTATACAGTTTTCATGTTGCCATAGCCGATATGACCAAGTAATAATGCAAATATCTACAAAAATATTTTGCAACTCTGAAAAATATTTGTACTTTTGCAGCTAGATAATAAAAAATAACTTTCATAAGATAAAAACTATATCGAACATCCGTTAGATGACTGAGTATCAGAATTAGCACTTCAAGAACACTTCAGGCAGTCAACGTTATGGGTGTTCACGCACTATAAGAGGGCGTGAACAGCAAGCGTGTTGTCTGAAGTTGGCCGTGCTAAGCCTTGATACAAATCATGCTTGCCGCGCCCTCTTTTCTCTGCAAAGGGGTAAATAATAACGCCCCATAGTTTATCTTTAAAAAACTTGATAAATTATGGCAAGAACAACTAACACATGTAGCATTCCCCCATCAAATAAAGCTATGCTTTTGGATGGTAAAACATTAGCGCAAAAACTCTATGCACTAATAGACACCAGTTTCCCTCTATCGGGCAAGCCAAGAACTGATGGTGCAAAGCTTAGAAGATTAATAGCAAGTACCTTGCAAGATTCTGCCATTGAGAATGCAGAACCAAACACATATAAGGTGATTCCACCCAAGAAAAGAGGCATCCCCAAATTACTGAAATACTTAGCCGACTCTTTCCTTGTGACTACTGGCGATACATATAATCTGCAAGTTTGGAACCGTATACCAAACAGCAAAAATATTCTGATTAAATATCAAGACAGAACTGTCATCAGATGCAAGGACATCTTCTGCATCATGGTAAAAATAGACATCCAGCTACAGAGCATCGAAAGCATCATCGTAGCTACTCCTCAATATATCGAGCATAAGTTTGGCAAGTTTGGCGTTCCCACCATCAAATATCAAGCCATCATCAATCCCACAACACGCAGCTCTATTATAGGCTGCGAACAAAAATTCATCATAAGAACAGATACCCCAAATATGAAGTCTCTTCTTAGAGAATCAAGAGACATCAATCTGGCATCCATATCCGATACTCCCATACCACAGCAGCTACTATCTATCGAAGATATAGCAAGCAAAGTGACCCCAGGACTTATCGGCAAGAAACTATGCGGACAAGATACGAAGAACAGAGGTCAAGCACTAGAAAGAGAAGTGGCAACACTGCTAGGATATTCCACCAAAGATTCTTTGGTGGGCGGCTATCCCGACATATACAACCAAGCCTTGGAAGTAAAGGTACAGGATTCACCCACTATCGACCTAGGAAAAGAAACACCTGCTCAGCCAACATGCGTATATGATGGAATGACCATCACAACAGAAGACATTCGCTATCTCATCGCACTGACCAATCCGCAAACCTCTGCCATAGAGGGCGTGATACTTGCTCCTGGCAAAGAATTGGCAGACATCCTCACCATGGTCAGCGGCACCAGCTACAAATGTCAGCGTAGCATCCCCATGCAGTTCTTAGAAGATTACAAGGGACAAAGCGTCTTCAATCCTTGATGGCGAACGCTTGCTTCACTTTGTCATTGATTTGCAAGGCTATCCTCTCACGCATGGTAGGATTTTCTTCCGAATTGATGTTCTCAACCAAACGTACAATATCCTGTGCATACTCACTTTGTGGATTAGGCATGGGATATTGTTCGATATACTGGGTGAGATAACGTCTTCTGCCTGAATAAAGCTTATTGTTGAAACAAAGATCATGATACCTCATCATCACTTCAGAATTAGCAACCCCCTCTATCAACAGCAGCAATTTGCGCTCTTCCTCTGTTTGCGAACAAATCCAATAGCAATTGCCGTTCACGATGGCACCACTCTCATCATAGCAGAAACGAGGTTTCACACTGATGTCGGGGAATACGACTTTGGGCATATCCCACAAAAATGGATTCTGCGGAACCCAATACTCATACCACTTTCGACCAGCTTTCATCAAATAACTCCTAGCTTCCAACTGTCCTCTATATTTTTCCAAATATTCAGTCGCCTTAGGGAACTCAGATATATCAAAAACTCTTCTTTTTCCATTCTCGGAGTAATGTGGATATAAAACTGGCTTCAATGTAGCTTTGTCCACATGCCATGTTTCGATATTTTCCTGTGAAATCATCGGACGCAACAATTCCTTTTCCGGCAGAATGCCCAGTTTTTCCCACTCTTGACAAATAAACACGTTATCTGCGCATGATTTGACCCCTACACGAACTTTCAAACGATCTTTGATGCGGAAAGCAGAATGAGCATCAATGTTTTTAATCCACTCATTTTCCTCATCGTTCGCCATTTGCCATATACCATTCTTATCAGATGGATATTTTATCTTTCCCTTCTTATAAACATAATGAATGCCATTAACGGAATAATGCCCTGGCTGATGTTTATTCAAAACGTCATAGATGGATGAAATTTTCTCGCTATCAGCATTCCTTTCGTCTGCCTCATAAATACTAGCATACTCCCCCGCCCTAGAAACTAGCTTTGGATTCGTTTTCTTTCTTCCAATAAATATGGCTGGCAATACAGCGGCATCAAATAATTTAGTGTCTCCCAAATCTATAACTTCCAATATATCATAGTTCTCCAAAAGATACTTTCTTATGTCACCACCACTTTTCGTACTAATATAGCGATTTGATGTTATTACGCCCAGCAGGCCTCCTTTCCTTAGTGCATTCGTCATGGCCATCAAGAAAGGGTAATATAAATCTACCCTACCAGTCAGGTCAAAGTCGCGAGCCAATTGTTGGGCTTTCTGCGCACCCAAGACCTGCGTTCTCACATAAGGAGGATTGGCTATTACTATGTCGGCAAACTCTGAGCGAGTATCTACGCTAAACAAGTCGGTATGATTAGGACATACCGACAAAAAATCCCTGCATTCCAACTCCAAATGGTCAGGAACATCATGAAGAAGCGAATGGGTCACATCAATATAACTTGCATTCGTATCATAACCAACGACAGAAGAAATCCTCGCTTTCCCCACATGGAGAATGGCATGAAGAAGAGAGCCATCACCACACGCAGGATCCAAGACGGATATGCGATCCTTCCCTTCACTCTCTGCAAAGGTCATCAATTTGGTAGCTAAAAACATAGCCAATTCTCTTGGGGTGAATGTAGCCCCATTCTTCTTTATCGCAGATACTTTTGGTGTCATAATAGAAGTATTTCAAGTGTATACTGAGGGCAAGTGAGAACTTATAAAGCTAACACTTGCGCGATTTCAAGTGCAAACTTACGCAAAAATAATCAGATTAGCAAACTTTTTAGTAAAAAACTTCTAGCAGAACGATTGACTTCCACAGATTTCACAGTTTTTTTTCTTAATTCTTTTCCATATTACATAAAATAGCTGTAACTTTGCACTTTGCAAAAACGAACGCAATAAAACGCTTTAAAGACGTTAATATGGAACAAACTTCACCGATACAGGCACTCCTACAGCAGCGCACGCTGCTACAGCTGGAGTATTACACCGAGAAAGAAGCCTTCCGCAAGCTTACCGAGCAGATGGGTATGCAGCGCAAGGTGAAGAGAGGTGATGCCTGGTACCCACTGAGGGTGGGCAAAAGTTTTTATAATTCGCTGAACCAAACAGCCATCGAGGTATTCCGTACCTCCGACCAAGATATCGAGCACAATTTTGAGTTCGGTCGCCCCGTCATGTTCTTTAAAGTTAGGAGTGAGGAGTTAGGAGTTAGGAGTTTAAAGTACTTCTCCTTCACTGGCACCGTGAGCTATGTGGACGGCGACAGGATGGTCATCACCGTGCCCGACTCCGCACCGCTCCTCGACCTGCAATCAAGCCCTGAGCCCATCGGCGTGCAGCTCTCCTTCGATGAGACGAGCTACAAGCTGATGTTCGAGGCATTGGACCGCACGATGAAGGCGAAGAACAATCGACTCGCCTATCTCCGCGACCTCTTCTATTCCAAGATGAAGGCACAGCGATTCAGCTTTGAGCCGATGAAGTTCCCTTGGCTCAACCCCACCCAGGAGCGAGCCGTCAACGAGGTATTGTGGGCCAAGGACGTAGCCATCGTACATGGACCTCCGGGCACAGGCAAGACCACCACCCTCGTGGAGGCCATCAACGAGACACTGATGCGAGAGAGCCAAGTGCTGGTATGCGCACAGAGCAACATGGCGGTGGATTGGATCTCGGAGAAGCTGGTGGACAGAGGCATCAACGTTCTCCGCATCGGCAACCCTACCCGAGTGAATGACAAGATGCTCGGTTTCACCTATGAGCGCCGCTTCGAGGGCCATGCCGACTACCCCCAGCTCTGGGCGATACGCAAGGCGATAAGAGAGTTGCGCAAGAACCGCAAGAAGGGCAGCGAGAACTATCACCAGAAGATGGAGCGACTGAAGAGCCGTGCCGCCGAACTGGAGATTCGCATCAACGCCGAACTCTTTGGCGAGGCGAGAGTCATCGCCTGCACCCTGGTGGGTTCAGCCAACCGCCTGCTGGAGGGCATGAAGTTTGGTACCCTCTTCATAGACGAGGCAGCGCAAGCCTTGGAGGCTGCCTGCTGGATACCGATGCGCCGAGCATCGAGAGTGGTTTTGGCAGGCGACCATTGCCAGTTGCCCCCTACGGTGAAGAGCATCGCCGCCCTGAGGGCAGGCTTGGGCAAGACGCTGATGGAGCGCATAGCCGAGAACAAGCCAGAAGTGGTGACGCTCCTGAAGATACAATATCGCATGAACGAGGAAATCATGCGCTTCAGCAGCGACTGGTTCTACGGAGGGAAAGTGGAGAGTGCCCCACAAATCAAGCACCGTGGCATCCTCGACTATGAATATCCCATAGAGTGGATAGACACCAGCGACAAGGAGAACCAAATCACCATCGAGGGAGAAGAGAGTGAGGTAGAGAAAAATAAGGAAGTAGAGGAAAATGAGGAAGAAAATACAGCATCCGATGCTAATCATAAATCTCAAATTTCAACTTTCAACTCTCAATTTAAAGAACAGTTCGTGGGCGAGAGCTTTGGCCGCATCAACAAGGCAGAGGCGGAGCTCACCCTCCTCACCCTGGCGGAATACTTCACCAAGATAGGCAAGCAGCGAGTGCTAGCGGACAGCATCGACGTGGGCATCATCTCGCCTTACAGGGCGCAGGTGCAATACCTGAAGCGCCTCATCAAGAAGTATGACTTCTTCAAGCCCTATCGCCGCCTCATCAGCGTGAACACCGTGGATGGCTTCCAGGGGCAGGAGCGAGACGTAATCCTCATCTCCCTGGTTCGCTCCAACGACGAGGGCCAGATAGGCTTCTTGAAGGACCTGCGCCGCATGAACGTGGCGATGACGAGAGCAAGAATGAAGCTCATCATCCTGGGCAACAAGGACACCATGACCCGCCACCCCTTCTATCAGAAGCTGTGGGAGTATGTGGAGGGGATACAAGAAGGATAGAAAAAAGCATCAAACATCACATAGAAAATGTTTTGTTTGCGAAAATTGCTATCACTCTTAGCGGAAAAGAGGCTCAATCGGAGGCGAGAAGAGACCTGTATGAAGCCTGTAAGAGCCTCTTTCCGAATCGGGAAGAGCCCCTTCTCAACTCCAGAAGAGCCTCTTCCCGACTCCAAACAAGGCACTTACCAACCCTAAACATGGCAATTCTTTTCAAAAAATCTGTCGTACACACTACTCTTCGTTCTTCACTCTTCACTTAATAAGTTTTAATCTTAAAGAATTGAGCACTACACTCACGCTGGAGCATGCCATCAGGGCACTTGCCCACATCGGGGTAATCTGGAAATCGATGCCGAAGAGATGCAGGGCACCTGCCGCCAACGGGATGCAAACGAGATTGTAGATGAACGCCCAGAAGAGGTTTTGCCATATCATGCCCACCGTCTTGCGGCTCAACTTCACGGCATCAGGTATCGCCAAGAGGTCATCGCCCATCAGCGTAACCTGCGCCACATCCATCGCCACATCCGTGCCCCTGCCTATCGCCATGCTCACATCGGCAAGGGCGAGAGCTTGGGTGTCGTTGATGCCATCGCCTATCATCATCACTCGCTTGCCCTCGGCTTGGAGCCTTGCCACGAGAGCCTGTTTGTCACCAGGCTTCACTTGGCTCTGATAGTGCTGGATGCCTGCCTTCTGCGCCCAGTAACGAGCCGCCTCCTCCTTGTCGCCACTCATCATGTGAACCTCGATGCCCTCTTGCTGCAATCGAGCCATCGCCTCGGCGGCATGAGGTTTGAGGGTTTCACGAGATTCAAGGGCATCGGGGGATTGGAGGTCGAGCGCACTTGCCTTGGTGAAATCCACATTTTGGTTAGGGATGGTGAGGGTGCCCGTCTTGTCGATGACGAGGGCGTTCACCTTGCGCAGGTTCTCTAGGGCAGCGGCATCCTTGATCAATATCTGCTTCTGCGCCGCCTTGCCGATGCCCACCATCAGGGCGGTAGGAGTGGCAAGTCCCATGGCACAAGGGCAGGCGATGACCAATACCGACACCGCCGAGAGTATCGCCTGAGGCAGACACTCGTTGCCACCAATCAGCCACCAAGCGAGGAAGGTGACGAGGGCGATAGCTGCCACTACGGGCACGAAGACGAGAGCCGCCTTATCCACGATGCGCTGCACGGGAGCCTTGCTGCCCTGCGCCTCTTGCACCATCTTGATGATATGCGCCAAGGCAGTATTCTCGCCTATCTGCTTGGCACGCAGACGGATTTTGCCTTGGCTTGGGATGGTACCGGCAAGCACCTCATCGCCCACCTTCTTCTGGGCAGGCACAGGTTCGCCCGTTATCATTGCCTCATCCACGTATGCGGCATCGGCAGTCATGAAACTCTCTGCCTCAGTAACCACGCCATCCACCGGAATCTTCTCTCCGGCACGCACCTCGATGACATCGCCACGCTCAATGGTGGAGATGGGCACTTGCTCCAAGTTGCCCTCACGGAGGAGTCGAGCCGTCTTGGGTTGCAATCCCATCAACTGCTTGATGCTGCTAGCCGTGCCGTCCTTCGCCTTCTCCTCCAAGCAGCGACCTGTCAAGACAAAGGTGATAATCATCACCGAGGCATCAAAATAAGTATGCCATTCGATGCCGTATGGCGACCAAGCGATGTCGCCAAAGAAGGTGTTGAAAGTGCTAAAGAGGAAGGCAATGAGAGTGCTCAAAGCCACAAGCGAATCCATATTTGCCGTAGCATGCTTCAGCTGCTTCCAAGCGGAGACATAAAACATCTTGCCGCAATAGAGCATATTGAAGAGGGCAAGGAGGAGGCTTATCTGATTATTAAAAGCCGAAGAATGGTTATCTGATTGCATGCCAAACTGCACCCATCCCATGGAAAACGCCATCACCAAGACGGCGAAGAGCCAAGAGAGGATGGTTTTGCGCTTCAGGAGAGTAAATTCACGGCGAGTGATTTCCTCTGCGCTACGATCTGCCTCGATGACGAGGTCGTAGCCAGCATTGCTGATTTCCCGCTTCATATCTTCGAGCGAAATCACATCGGGGTCATAATCTACGAGGGCTGTACGGCCAGCCAAGGACACGGAGGCAGAATGGATGCCTTCGAGCGAATTGAGTTTCTTTTCTACATTGGCAGAGCATACGGAACATGCCATGCCTATCACGGGTATTGTTTTCTTCATTTTTTATCTTCTGAGTTTTTATCTAAAATTATTATCCTATAAAAATCTACTACGTTTCTACAAAGAGATTGCAAAATTACTTCTTTTCCATCATATTGCGTAAACCTTTTTATCAGAAATAACCATCTTTAACGCTCTCCCTCCTCTCCATTCCCCCGATTTTGCGTAATTTTGCACCTCGAAAGACAATGTGTTACAACGTTACAGTGTTACAGTAAAAAATATAGTATGCTTCAAAGAGATTATATACAGAGATTGATTCGCGAGTTCATGGCAGCCATAGAGCGCATGCTCGAAAAGGACGAAATAAAAACTCGCCGAGAGGAAATCAAGGACCTATACAACCAGTATGTAGGTCCCTACGCCTTCTACTCCATCGCCACCATCGACGATGTGATGAAGGCGATGGCTGGCATCCCCGACGAGGAAACCCGCCTCTCCAAGATGGATATGCTCGCCGAACTATACTATCACGAGGCAGATACCGTGGGGCAACCCCTGAGAGACGAGCTTCTCGACAAAGCATTCATGCTCTTCGACTACGTGGAAACCCACGGCACCACCTTCTCCATCGACCGAAGGAACAAAATGGAAATTATCAAAAGGATAACGCAAGGGTAAAGTACATTCATTATACTCCATTTTATAAAGTCGTACTTTGCATTTTTGCGATTTTTGTAAAATGCGGCTTTACAAAAGTACAAAATTCCTCCAATTCTTTCCAATGTTTGCAAAATTGGAAAGAATTGGAGGAATTTTAAGATTTTGTTATTTCATCAAATTGCTCCCCCTTTATATAGCCTTTTTTAACCTTATTGAAGGAGATTTCTGATAAAAGTCCCATATTCATCAAACCGACGACATCGGCTTTTGCTGTAGTAGGGCTTACCAAAAACTTAGCTTGCAAATCAGCAATCGTAACCACCAAATTGGAATCATCGGCAAACATCTTGATGATTTGAGCTTGGCGAGTATTGATGTTACCTATACGCAAGAAAGAATTGGCTGCTCGCTTCTCCTCCTGCTTGCGCTTGATGTAATCTTGCAACTGCTTAAACGACTGTTGGAGTACCCTCATGTTATAAGCCACAAAATACCCCATTTCCATGCCATCCGCCTCCGTATAAAGAAAGGCTTTCTCGTACGATTTCTTCGACTTGGCAATAACCCTCGAAATGGAAAGATACTCAGTGAGCCAATACCCTTGTTTCAGCATGTACCAATAAAACAAGGCACGTGCCGTGCGACCATTGCCATCAGCAAAAGGATGAACGTATGCCACCATAAAATGAATGATGATGCCACGGATGATAGGATGAATAAACTGCGGTGCATCCTGCTCATTGAAAAAGCGACACAAGTCTTCCACGAAGTTAGGAATCTCTTCATAGGTGGGTGGTATATGAACCGTTTCATGCGTAATACCATTTTCCACCACCACATCGTTATTACTTCTGAAACAACCTGCCTCTTGAGGATCCTGCATCGTATGTTCTGTCATCAACTGATGTATCTGCAATAGCAATTCTGGAGTCAATAGGGCATCTTTATGAGATACTATAAATTGTATTGTCTGATAATTGTTTGCTATCATCTGCTGCGATTTGTCCTTAGGCGTCATTTTCTTACGCAACATCTCCTTGGCAACTTTTCGGGTAGTAGCCGCCCCCTCCATCTGGCTTGAATAAATAGCCTCTTCCATCAATGAGCCAACAAGATACTGTTCCTTGTTCTCATCCCCAATAATCGAATCTGTGCCCCAAGAGCCACCCCAATTTATATCTATCTCATGACACATACGTTGCATTTGATTGGTCAGCGTTAGTGTAATACCATACTTTCCCCATACAGACATCATGCTTTTGACACGAGCCGCTTTCACGTATGTCCATAATTGCTGGGGAGTGCATCCTTCAGGACACCTCTTATATTTAATTGTATCCCAATATTCAAAAGTTTCATTGACTTTATTTACCACTTCCTGCACTTTGTCATTGGGAGTCAAGAGCATTGCAGACAACAAATCCTCTTGCGATATAGATGGAGCTTTCTCTATTGCCATAACTAAAACATATTAATTTCGTCTGCAAATTTATTCAATTCTTTCCAATTTTACAAACATTGGAAAGAATTGGAATGAATTTATTAGAATAATTAACAAAAAAAGGAGCATCAAAGTACATGACACTCCTTCTCTTGATATTAATTCTCTTAATTTAAAACTTTATTTGAATGCACCCGAATCGGCATCTCGGTTGTTGATATTCTTCTGGATATCCTTCTTCTTACCGGAGAAGAAATTCCCGCTCACACCGATGCTTACCATGCGGTTGTTGTCCTTAATGGTATGCCACTCCTTGCGGCTCAATATCGGGTTGTCGATGGTTTCAAACTTGTATTTGGCATCATTCAGGAGCCAATAACCCGTGGCGGTGATGCGCCAGTTGCCCAGCTGATAATATACAGACAGGTTGCTGGCACTCTCATCCCAATAGTTGTAAGGACCTCTTGGCTCCTTCGCCACGATATTGCCCATGTAGCTGGCTCCCCACTTGCCCTTGCGCACGCTTATCTGGTAAACGAGCGGGATGCGCCACTGGTTGTGCTTGCCGATGATGCCGCTGCTCATGGAGTACCGCTGGAAGGAACCATACAAACCGATGTTGAGCAACTCGCTCTTGAATGGCTTGATGTTGAGGGCATATCCCATACCATACCACCACTGATAATTAGCATTTTCGTAGGTTTGCACCAGATACTTCTGTTCCTGGATGGTGCGCCACTCATAATATACGCTCATCGGGCTGTCGGTATAGACACCGAAGAAAGCCAACTGACCTTGCAACCAAGAGGAATAATGATTGATGCGGAGGAAGGCACCATACTCATTATTGGAGGTGAGGTTAGGGTTGCCTTGGTTCAGCACACCAGGGATGATGATGGTGGTATTCTCGTTGAGGTTGGCTATCGGAGGATAGTTCACGCCGTTGGTTGACTGCAACTGGATGGAGCCATTCTTGATAGGATAAGTGAGCAAGATGGTTGGACGGATATAGCTGTTCGTCTTCTTGATGTCCTCATACTTCTGCTCTCGCCATACCCCCTCGGCACCGATGCGATAATTCAACTTGCCCAAGCTATTCTGATATCAGCAGTGAATGTCTGAATGTTGAAGCGAGAGGAACTATTGTATGGCTCATACCCTGAGAGCACATTGCGAATGGTATAATCCGACCACTTCATCCAGTTGTTCCATCCCAAGGTCAGCTCTCCCTTCTTCCACTGCTTGCTATAGTTTACCTCCGTGATGAGCGAGTAAGAATCATTCTTGGAGCGCATCTTGTCATCCACGAGGGTAGAATTGTCTTTAGCTGCTGCCGAGTTGCCTTCTCCTACACTCCACTGCTGGTTGAGGTCTTGCTGATCATTGTGATAATACGTGCCGAGCACATCCACATCTATCTGCTGCTTGTGGGGCAACTGCTTGCTCAGATAGAGGTCGAGCGAAGGACCAAAGGTGTTGGTATAGTTGTCGTTATATCCCTTGCCATTCGTCCATTCGGGATTGTTTTGCGCCAAGATATCCACATTGCCACGATAGAAGGTGTGCAGATAATTAGGCGTGGCGGTTATCTGGAAGGTGATGTCCTCTGGCTTGCTATAAGCATACTTCAGGTTCATCGTATTGTTGGTGTAGCCGAAGTGCTTCTTGTAGGAGTAGAGGTAATCAGCCAAACGGTCATCAAGCATGAAGGAATAGTGATCCTCGCCGATGCAATCATGATAGTTGCGCATCTCGATGTTGTAATCCACGAAGAACTGGCTATACCCCTTGTTATATTTATAATAGGCGTTGCCATTCGCAAAACCAGTGGTAAACGCCGTCTTGGCATCGAAGCCCACAGCATAACCCGTATCCAAAGGCTTGGTCACAATCTTGACCAAGATATCCACATCGCCGTAGCGAGCAGGAGGAGCATCATAATACTCCACCTTCTTGATCTTGTTGGCAGGTATAGACTTGAGGTCGTTGTCGCTCGTCATCGCCACGCCATTGATGAGAATCTTCAACTTCTTATTGACAATGCTGCGTGTCTTACCCGTCACTGGGTCGGTGATGATGCCAGGGATGTTGGTGATGAGATCTTGCGAATGGCGGGCGTTCTTGATTTGCTCCTCATTGAAGGTATAGATGGCATGATCGCCACGGTCGGTGCGCAGGTTGCCCTTCACCACCACTCGCTTGAGCTGGTAGGCATCGGCTTGCATCCTGATGGTGCCTATGCGCCCGATGGTGACCAATCGGCTGATGGTCCTATACCCCACGTAGCTCACCTTCATGATGGCTTGCTTCTGTTCACAAGGTATCACAAAGTCGCCATTGGCATTGCTCACGCCACCGCAGAGGAAAGAAGAATCCTTGGCACTGAGCAACTGCACGTTGGCAAACTCCACGGGCAGATTGTGATTATCCATCAACCTACCTATCAGCTTGCGCTCGCCCTTGCGGATGCACTCCACAGTAATCAAACTATCGCCCACGGTCATCTTCATCGGATAAAATCCTATCACACGGCGAATGGCAGCGGGAATATTCTGCTCATTCACATTTTGGGTAACGGTGAAGTCCTCCAACTCATTATAGATAAAGCTAATCTTATAACGAGAGGAACTCTTATCGAGGTCGATGAGCACGTCCGACATGCTGCGGTCGTGATAGCGGCGAGAGATATGTTGGGCGCACATATTAGAAATGATGGCACACAACAAGCATATTATGATAGAAAATCTTTTCATAAGATATTGCATATTACTTTACGATGATTTCATTGCCTTGCAAGACAATATCCACATTCTCAAATTGATTCAATTCCTTGATGACATCCTCTATCTTGGTATGGCTATCCCACTCATAATAGAGGCGAAGGCTCTTTGCCTCATCACTCTCAAACTTCACTTGCAGGTCGTAATAATCGGCTATCTCTGCCATCATCTGGCTGAAAGCCACATTCTCAAAGGTCTTGTGAATGGCTGGTTTCTCGACCTTCGCCGCCGATGCCGAAGCCACCTTGGCGGTATCATTCTTCAAAGAATCGCCCACCGCCCCCTGCTCCGCATTCTCAGCTATCAGCATAGGCTCCTGGCTCTTGCGGATATAGGTGTGGATGGCAGCGAAAGCGATGCCAGAAACCAAGATGAAGCCAGCGACGGAGGCAGCTATCTTGCGCCAAGAGAAGCGAGTGGCAGGTTGCATAGGAATCGTTTCCGCGCTTTCTTCCAAGTGATGCTCTTCGCTGAATTGCTCCCAAGCCTCATCTACATTAGCTTCTGTCACTTGATGCTTCAGGAGAGCCGAATCCACCTCTTGCATCGTCTGATAGAGCTTGCGACATTCCTCATCTCGCAACATCTCACGAATCTCATCATCAGTGTATTTCTCCTGATGATCGATCATATCCAATATCTTTTCAAACTTATCCATAAAATCTTCACTATATTTCTAAGGGTTAAACTTTTGTTTTAATTTCTTGATGCCTTGCGCCAAATGCTTGTACACCGCCACTTCGCTGATGCCCAACTCGGTGGATATCTCCCGATATTTCAGTTTTTGCCGAAAGCGGAGTTGTAGTACCTGGTTCGTTTGGGGCGTCAGTTCACTCTCCATATAAGCAAGGATGGATTCTTGCTTATCCGTCTCACGGTCGATGGCAGCGATGGTTGCCTCGGCAGGTTCGATGGTGGGTGAAGCGTCTAGTTGCAGCAGGTGGTGAACCCTGTCCTTCATCTTCTGTCGATTGATAAGCGTCAGGCATTTGTTGCGTACGCAAACCAACAAGTAGCTTCTTGCCTTATCAGGCAATAACTCAACATCCCCATCGAGCACGTCAGCGAAGACATCGCTCACCACGTCCTTGCTTGCCGCCTCATCCTTCAGGAGCACCAAGGCTAGCTGGTACATCCTGGGGTAATGCTGTCGGAAGAGTTGTTCTATCTGTTCTTTTCTCATTTGCATGATTTCTTTCTTGTTTTGTTTGCTTATAATACTAACCACCTAACGTTTTCCTAACCCTTAGCTGGAAGAATTTTATGCAAAGATAATGCAAACGAGCGCAATGAAAGTTTACTTTCTAATTGCCGAATGCAGCTTATCTTATGCAAAAGTACTAAAAATATTGGGAGATTCGTTAGAAAATGTGTAACTTTGCACAAATAATAGCAATTTCAGCAATAATGAAGAGACAAGGTACTTTACTGATTGTAGATGACAATCGCAACATCCTGACCACCGTGAGGATGCTGCTCGAGCCCATATTCGCCCAAATCATCACCATCGCCAACCCTAATTCCATCCCAGCAAAGCTCAGGGAGGAGAAACCCGACGTGGTATTGCTCGACATGAACTTTTCGAGTGGCATCAACTCGGGCAACGAGGGATTGTATTGGCTCCGCGAAATCAAGAGCCTCCGCCCGCAGACGGAAGTGGTACTCTTCACCGCCTACGCCGACATCCAACTTGCCGTGACGGGCATCAAGGAGGGAGCTTTCGACTTCATCATAAAACCTTTCGACAATGAGAAGATGATCCACACCATGTTGGAGGTTAGGGACAAAAATAAGGCTGTGGATAAGTTATCCACAAAGAAAAGTGGGAAAACTGCGCAAAGTGCTATGTATTGGGGAGATAGCGAAGTTATGAACAATCTGCGCAGCATTGTGGATAAAGTGTCGATAACGGATGCGAATATCCTGATTACGGGCGAAAACGGAACAGGCAAAGAGGTGTTAGCCAACGAGATACATCGTTTATCCACACGCAGTGGAAAGAAGATGCTACCTGTGGATATGGGAGCCATCACCGAAACCCTCTTCGAGAGCGAACTCTTCGGTCATGTGAAGGGTGCTTTTACGGATGCCAAGACGGATAAGCCTGGCAAGTTTGAGCTTGCCAACGATAGTACCATCTTCCTCGATGAGATAGGAAATCTATCCTATGGTTTGCAGGCGAAGCTCCTCACCGCCCTCCAGCGCAGAAGCATCGTGAGGGTGGGTGGCTCTACGCAGATACCTATCAATGTGCGTCTCATCTGCGCCACCAATCGCAACCTGCAAGAGATGGTGAGTAATGGAGAATTCAGAGAGGATTTGCTCTATCGCATCAACACCATCCATCTCGAATTGCCTGCCCTCCGACAAAGAAAGCAGGACATCGTGCCCCTTGCCCAGCGATTCCTCCAGCAATATGGCAACCTATATAATAAGGTGAACATCCAGTTATCCGCAGAGGCAGCGGAGAAAATCACCCAGTTGCCTTGGTATGGCAATATCCGAGAGCTTCAACATGCCATCGAGAAAGCCGTCATCCTCTGCGATGGCAACCTCATCATGCCCGAAGACATCGACGGCGGCAGCCCTATCAAGAAGGAGAAACCACTGGAAGAGGTGCAGACACTCGATGAGATGGAACGCCGCATGATAGAGAAAACCATCAAGGATTGTGAAGGCAACCTATCCGTGGTGGCAGCAAGATTGGGCATCTCCAGACAAACGCTATATAATAAGATTAAGAGATATGGACTTTAAGTTAGCAATCATCATTCTGCTGTTGGTGGCAGCGATAGCAGGATATATTCGCCTTTACCGCCACTATCGCCGTAACATCAAGAAGGTGACTTTCCTTTTTGATGCCATCGACAATGTGGATTTCTCTTTTAAGTTTCCTACAGAGGGAGTATCCAAGGATGAGAAAATCTTGAATCAATCGCTCAATCGCATCAAGCATTTCTTGCAGCATACGAGAGAGGAGCAGATGGAGCGTGAGAAATATTACGAGCAGATACTGAACACGGTGGATGCAGGTATCATGGTGGTGGATAGCCACGACAATGTATTGCAGCATAACCAAGCCGCCCTCCGCCTGCTCGATACCGATGTACTCACCCACCTCAATCAAGTAAAGGACAAGCTGAAGGATGAGCATCTCTCCAAGCATGAGACACAAGCCATGCTCAAAGACAAGCATGTGCGCATCATCGCCCTCAGCGACGTGAGCCACGAGCTGAGCAATCAGGAAATCGACTCTTGGATCAAGCTCATCCGAGTATTGACCCACGAGATTATGAACACCATCACGCCAGTGACTTCATTGAGCGAAACCTTGCTGAAGGAATTGGGAGAATCTGACAAAAAAGACCTCCGCATCGGTTTGGAGACGATTCACAAGACAGGCACAGAGTTGCTTTCTTTCGTGAACAACTATCGCCGCTTCACCCATGTGCCTCAACCTCAGCCATCCCTCTTCTATGTAGAGCCATTCCTGAATCGCATGGCGATGCTATGCAATCACGAGGTCAGCATCAAGGTATCGCCAAAAGACCTTATCGTATATGCCGACGAGAGCCTCATCGCCCATGTCGTAACCAATCTTCTGAAGAATGCCGTGGAGGCTATCAAGGAGAAAGAAAGCACTGATGTATTTGAAGACCAGCATTCTTTCATCCGAATCAAAGCATACGCCAACGAGCAAGAGGCAATCGTCATTGACGTAACCAACAATGCCGGCATTATCCCCGACGACATCGCCGCCCATATCTTCATCCCTTTCTTCACCACGAAGAAGGAAGGAAGCGGCATCGGCTTATCCCTCTCCCGACAAATCATGCGAGTAAGTGGCGGCACCCTCTCCCTGCATCAAGACAAGGAAGAGAATACCACCACCTTCAGGATTGTTATCCCGTAAATCAAGCTACTACAAAACTATTCCTTCACCACCTCGCCATCAAAGAGGCGGATGGTGCGACCGGCTATCTTGGCATCATGCTCATTGTGAGTCACCATCACGATGGTAGTGCCCTCGTGGTTCAACTCCGTGAGCAAGTGTATCACCTCGGCACCATTCTTGGAGTCGAGATTACCCGTTGGCTCATCGGCAAGTATCAACTTAGGACCGAAAACCACGGCGCGGGCAATGGCTACTCGCTGCTGCTGACCACCCGAAAGCTGATGAGGGAAATGCTTGGCACGATGGCTGATAGCCATACGCTTCATGATAGCCTGCACCTTAGCCTTGCGCTCCGCCTTCGGAATGTTGAGGTAAGTAAGAGGAAGCTCGATGTTCTCCTCTACGTTCAACTCATCAATGAGGTTGAAGCTTTGGAAGACAAAGCCTATCTCTCCCTTGCGCACATCCGTGCGCTCCTTCTCCTTCAGGTTTGCCACCTCATGATTACCCAGGAAATATTTTCCAGAAGTTGGGTTGTCGAGCAAACCGAGGATGTTGAGCAAGGTGGATTTGCCGCAACCGGATGGTCCCATAATGGCAACAAACTCGCCGTCTTCTACTGTGAAAGATACATTATTTAAAGCAATCGTCTCCACATCTTCTGTGCGGAATGACTTGCAAAGATTCT
>URLG01000053.1 GCA_900548535.1 Candidatus Segatella intestinihominis
GTCGCTTTGCAAGCAAAATCCCACTAAACCCTATAGGTTGCGGATTTGAGGTTTTGAACTTTGAAATTTGAACATTGAACTTTATGATAAGCTTTGGGGGCTATCATGAAGCCGTTGATTTTAATTGATCGCCATGAAAGCGTTCATGAAGTCTTGCAGCTGGATGAGTCCGTAACAGCCTCTAACGCAGCTCACCTCATCATACTGCTCTACGCTATCCGGCTCAATGCCAGGATAATAGATGATGAAAGGTACAGGCTCCTTGACGTGGGTACGGACTTCTACCGGAGTAGGATGGTCAGGGAGAACGGCGATGCATACAGGCTCGTCCCAGGTACTGACCTCGTCGAAGATAGGCTTGATGAGGCGCTGGTCCAGGTTCTCGATGGTCTTGAGCTTCAACTCCAGGTCGCCATCGTGACCAGCCTCGTCGCTTGCCTCCACGTGTACGTATACAAAGTCATCGCCCTCCTTCAGAGCATCGATGGCTGCCTGCGCCTTGCCCTCATAATTGGTGTTGGCAAGACCTGTGGCTCCATCCACGATGATATTGCGGAGACCTGCATAGTGACCGATGCCTCGGATGAGGTCTACGGCAGAGATGACAGAACCCTTCTTGATCTGAGGATACATCTGAGAGAGGGTGAGCATGTGTGGACGGTAACCGCCTCCCCAAGGCCAGATAATGTTTGCCATGCGCTCGCCACGCTCCTTGCGTGCCTGGTTGAAAGGATGGCTCTCCAGTATCTCCTGGCTCTTCAATATCAAGTCGTTCAAGAGATTGGCTGTCTCCTCGGCACTCATGCGATAGGCATCGTCGGTGATGTCGAGCTTCTTGCCGTCTGCATCCTCATAATGACCAGCGAGGAGGGCAGCGTCCACGCCTGCCTGAGGCTTCACCAAGAGCGGTTTCCACTCCTCGTTAGGATGGTCGTGAGGTGGGGCGCAATCCACATACTTGTTGCCGCCCTTGATAATCAAGAGGTGGCGATACTGGATGCCCGTGATAAACTTCACGATGCCGGCTGGATACAGGCTCGCCAATTTCTCGTTCAGATACTTGATGAGGACATCAGCGTCTTCCGTCTCCAAGTTGCCACCATTGTGGGTGATGATGATGCCATCGTTCACATTGATGATGTTGCAGCGCAGGGCGAAGTCGTTGGGTGCCATCTCGTAGCCGATGCTGGCAGCCTCCAATGGTCCACGTCCCTCATACACCTCGTTCTGGTCATAGCCCATGATAGAGCTGTTTGCCACCTCCGAGCCTGGGTGGAATCCATCAGGTACGGTAACGAGTCTTCCTGTCTTGCCCTTCTTGGCAAGCATGTCCATATATGGTTTCTTGGCATATTGCAGCAGGGTCTTGCCACCCAGTCTTTCCACTGGGTGGTCGGCCATGCCATCGCCAAGGATGATAATGTGCTTCATATCAATTTATAATTTATAATTTATAATTTATAATGAACAATTATTCATTGTACATTATTCATTATACATTATTCATTGTACATCATTCATTATACGTTCGCAATGCTCATGATGTTGGCGAATACACCGGCTGCCGTTACGCTGGCTCCGGCTCCGTAGCCCTGGATCATCATAGGGTACTCCTTGTAACGCTCGGTGGTGAGCAATACGATGTTGTTGGAGCCTTCCAGGTTGTAGAATGGATGCTCAGGGCCCACTGCCTGCAAGCCCACTGAGGTCTTGCCGCCGTCCAGTGTGGCTACGAAACGCCAACGCTTGTGCTCCAAGTCGAGAGTCTTGCGCTTTGCCTCGAAGTCGGCATCCAGCTCTGGCAACTTCTTCCAGAAGGTGTCGATGCTGCCCTTGAAGAATGCGTCTGGTACAAAGAGGTTCTTCTCCACATCTTCTTGCTCTACACGATAACCAGCCTCACGAGAGAGGATGACGAGCTTTCTCACTACGTCCATACCGCTCAGGTCGATGCGTGGATCAGGCTCGCTATAGCCCTTCTCCTGGGCAAGACGAACGGTCTCAGAGAATGGTACCACGCCTGAGATGGCATTAAAGATAAAGTTGAGCGTACCGGAGAGAACTGCCTCAATCTTAAGGATTTTGTCTCCTGAATTGCGCAGGTCGTTGATGGTGCCGATGATAGGAAGGCCCGCACCCACATTGGTCTCGAAGCGGAATACTACGCCACGCTGGATGGCTGTCTTCTTCAGCTTCTCATAGTTCTCATATTCGCTGGATGCAGCTATCTTGTTGGCTGCTATCACGCTCACGTTGTGCTCCAAGAGGCTCTGGTAGAGGTCGGCTACATCCTTGCTGGCAGTACAGTCTACAAACACGCTGTTGAAAATGTTCATCGCCAGGATGGTGTCGCGCAATACCTCTGGTGTGCTAGGGTCGGAAGCCTTCAGCTCCTCACGATAGTTCTCCAGGTCGAGTCCCTCACGATTGAAGATGGCGTTCTTGGAAGATGCGATACCCACCACGTTGAGCTTCAACTTGCTGCGCTCCATGAGGTCGGCATACTGATTCTTGATCTGTTCGATGAGCTTGCCACCCACGGTGCCCACACCGCAGATGAAGAGGTTGAGCACCTTGTATTCAGAGAGGAAGAAGCTATCGTGCAATACGTTGAGCGACTTTCTCAAGTAATCGCTCTTCACTACGAACGAGATGTTGGTCTCTGATGCTCCCTGTGCGCAGGCAATGACAGAAATACCGCTGCGGCCGAGGGTTCCGAAGAGCTTGCCGGCAATACCTGCAGCATGCTTCATGTTCTCGCCCACGATGGCGATGGTGGCAAGTCCGCACTCAGCGTGCATTGGGAACATGGCGCCATCGGCTATCTCATTCTTAAACTCCTCGTTCAGCACTCTTATAGCCTCCTCAGCATCCTGCTCACGCACACCGATAGAGGTGGAGTTCTCTGAAGATGCCTGTGAAACCATAAACACTGAGATGCCCTCATTGGCAAGGGCGGTGAAGATGCGTCGGTTTACGCCGATAACGCCGACCATGGAGAGGCCAGTGACGGTGATGAGCGCAGTTCCATTGATGGATGAGATACCCTTGATAGGCTTCTGGTCGCCATCTATCTTGTTCTTGATGATGGTGCCCGGTGCGTCAGGGTTGAAGGTGTTCTTAACCTTGATAGGAATATTCTTGACACAAACTGGGTAGATGGTAGGAGGGTAGATGACCTTTGCACCAAAATTGCAAAGCTCCATCGCCTCGATGTAACTCAGTTCGTTGATAGTGTAAGCTGATTTGATGACTCGTGGGTCGGCTGTCATGAAGCCGTCTACGTCGGTCCAGATTTCGAGCACCTCAGCGTCGAGAGCCGCTGCGATGATGGCAGCCGTGTAGTCGCTACCGCCTCTACCGAGGTTGGTGGTGCGCTCTGTGTGCTTGTCGCGGCTGATAAAACCCGGAACGAGAGAGATGCGAGGCAGGTTTTCGAAGGTCTTCTTTACCAGCTGGTTGGTCAATTCGCTGTCCAGGGTATGCTTGCCCTTGCCGTTCTTGCGCTCCGTCTTGATGAAGTTGCGCGAGTCAAACCACTTGGCGCCACGTATCAGTGTGGCAACAATCTTCGAGCTGAGTCTCTCACCGTAGCTCACGATGGCATCCTGAGTCTTCTCGCTGAGGTCGTGGATGAGGTACACACCAAAGTAGATGCTCTTCAACTGCTCGAAGAGGGCATCGACCGATTTGAATAAGTTTTCTCTGTCTGCTGTGTCGGTGATGATGGTGTCTATCATCTTGTGGTGGCGATCAACCATGGCGTCGAATTCGACTTTCCACTGTTCATCACCCTGGAGGGCAAGCTGAGAGGTTTGCAAGAGTTTGTCGGTGATACCGCCAAGCGCGCTCACCACAACCACTACACTCTGTTTCTTGGCCTCATTCTCAACGATACGTTTTAAGCTGAGGATGCTTTTTACGGAACCAACTGATGTTCCGCCGAATTTTAATACTTTCATGTTATTGAATTTTACGTTGGTAATGTAATGCCACCCCCGAAACGACCGGGGCCGAAGCAAAACTTGACCGCAAAAGTAATGTTTTTCTGTCAAACTGCCAAGGATTTTTCGGAAAAACTATCAATTTGTTGTAAAAAATACTAGGTTTGTGGTATGCAGCGGGCCGATTTTGGCATTACACCTTATTATATTATATAAATTTATCTCATTTTCCTTGCGAGTCTCAAATATTTTCCGTAAATTTGCCGACATAAAACAAAACTGAGTGCGTATGGTCACGGAAGTAAACTCGAAAAATCAGCTCACCGAGCGAAATTTTAAACGGAATGAAATGCTGGCGGAATACTTCTTCGGATTGTCGAAGTTGATAGTCAGTGGTATTGGAATAGGTGCATTGTCTCCTCTATTTACAGGGAGGGAAATGGGCATGGCTAATCTCGTCTGTATAGTTTTAGCCTTAATTACGGCAGTTTCTTTGGGCTTGATTGCAAATAGAATTTTAAAAGTTGAACTTAAAAAGAAATAATTATGGAAATGCTGACAGTGTTTTTTGGTATTACGGCAATGTTAAGTGTCGGATTTTACCTTTGGATGAAGTATACGGAATCTGGCAGACGCTGGGTTGAAGGCGACTATTAAAATAAAATATGTAACAAAATAATGAAGTATCTATTGTTCTCAGATATACACGGCTGCTTGCCAGCCTTGGAAAAGGCTCTCGACTTCTTCGATGAGCAGGAATGTGACATGATGTGCATCATGGGCGACATCATCAACTATGGTCCACGCAATCGCATCCCAGAGGGCATCGACCCGAAGGGTATCGTGGAGCGACTCAACAAGCTCGCTGACAAAATCATCGCCGTGCGTGGAAACTGTGACGCCGAGGTAGACCAAATGCTCCTCGACTTCCCCATCATGGAGACTTATGCCCTGCTCGTAGACGGCGGCAAGAAGTATCTCCTGACCCATGGTCATGTCTACAACAAGGACAATATGCCTAAGGGACCCTACGATGCCATCATCTATGGTCATACCCATCTCTGGGAACTCTCGCATAACGAGAAGGGGCAAGCCATCGTCAATACGGGTAGCATCACCTTCCCGAAGGGTGGCAATCCTCCAACTTTCGCAACATTGGAAGATGGCAAGTTCACCATGTATCATCTGGATACGCGCGAGGTGCTGGCTACAATGGAAGCATGAAAAAGTGAAAGTGAATTGTGAAAGTGAAAAGTGAATTGTGAATGTAATGTGAAATCCGTCACTTGTCACTCGTCATTTTCATAAAACTAATCATAAAGTTCAAAGTTCAAAGATCAAAGTTCAAAGTAAATGATTCAAGAATATCAAATCAGAATTCTGCCCGAACAGGCAGCCAGCGAGGAAGGCATCAAGCGCTATCTCTCCAAGGAGAAGGGCCTCGACGTAAGAACATTGAACCAGGTGAGGGTGCTCAAGCGTAGCATCGACGCTCGCCAGCGCACCATCTACGTCAATCTGAAGGTGCGTGCCTATATCAATGAATATCCTCAAGACGATCAATATATCCACACTGAATATCCCGATGTGAGCAGCCGCCCACGCGTCATCGTGGTGGGAGAGGGACCTGGTGGTCTCTTTGCCAGCCTCCGTCTCATCGAGCTAGGCTATCGCCCCATCGTGCTTGAAAGGGGCAAGGACGTGCGTGAGCGCAAGAAGGATCTCTCCAACATCACCAAGACACAGAAGGTGGATGGTGAGAGCAACTACTGCTTTGGCGAGGGTGGAGCCGGTGCCTATAGCGACGGCAAGCTCTATACCCGCAGCAAGAAGAGGGGCAGCGTGGACAAGATTCTCAACGTATTCTGCCAGCATGGTGCCAACACCAACATCCTGGCAGATGCCCATCCGCACATCGGTACCGATAAGTTGCCACGTGTCATCGAGAACATGCGCAACACCATCATCAAGTGTGGTGGCGAGGTACACTTCCAAACCAAGATGGTTCGCTTGATATTGGCTAGCGATGGCAAGATGGCATCTCCATCTGCTTCTGATTCCGCCGTAGCCGACAAGGTAATAGGCGTGGAGGCTATCAATCTGGTGACGGGAGCCGAGGAGACCTATAAGGGTCCTGTGATCCTAGCCACAGGCCACAGTGCCCGTGACGTATATCGCTATCTCGCCGCATCCAAGATAGAGATAGAGGCGAAGGGCATCGCCGTAGGTGTGCGCCTGGAGCATCCATCCCAGCTCATCGACCAGATACAATATCACAACAAGAACGGCAGGGGCAAGTATCTCCCTGCCGCCGAATACAGCTTTGTTACCCAGGTGGATGGTAGGGGCGTATATAGCTTCTGCATGTGCCCTGGCGGCTTTGTCATTCCTGCCGCCACAGGACCAGAGCAACTGGTGGTTAACGGCATGAGCCCAAGTAATCGTGGCACAGCCTGGAGCAATTCGGGCATGGTGGTGGAGACGCATCCTGAGGATGTAGTGAAATATGTAGCAGAGCATGGCATCCCAGTACAAGCAGGTTCTTCTGAGTCTGTATCTGCCGAGTCTGGTGCAGTATCTTTAGATGCCCTCTTGCAGGATCCTCTCTCCATGATGTACTTCCAGCAAATCTTGGAAAAGCATTGTTGGCAGCAGGGCAACATGAAGCAGACCGCTCCATCGCAGCGCATGGCCGACTTCGTGAACAATCGTCTGAGCTACGACCTGCCTAAGAGCAGTTATGCCCCAGGCTTGATCAGCAGTCCGCTCCATTTCTGGATGCCCGATTTCGTGAGCAAGCGTTTGCAGGAAGGCTTCAAGACCTTCGGCAAGAATGCCCACGGTTTTCTCACCAATGAGGCTATCTTGATAGCCACCGAGACTCGCACCTCTTCCCCTGTGCGCATCGTGCGTGATAGAGAAACCCTCCAGCACGTCCGTCTCCTGGGCCTCTTCCCATGTGGCGAGGGTGCCGGCTATGCAGGTGGCATCGTATCTGCCGGAGTAGATGGCGAGCGCTGTGCCGAGATGTGTGCGGAGTATATGGAGAAACTGTAAGATAATCAGTGAGTTTTTTACATTTTCTCTCATAAATATTTGGTGTTTTCATTTTTTCGCCGTATATTTGCGGTGGAATTAATTAAATAAGGAGAAAAAGTATGAATATTTCATTATCTTTAAGTGACATATATGGTATGTTGTCTACATTGACTAACGACAATAAGCAATGGTTGGCAGATAAGTTGATTCAAGATGTCAACGAGTCTAAGGCGCAACACCCATACAAGACATTGAAGTTTCCTAAAATTCCAAAAGGACGTCCGATTTCTCCGGAAGTGTTGGATATGGTGGTAGGAAAGTTGCCTGACGACTTTGACTATGACAAGGAAATAGAAACAATGTATATGGAACGTGCCAAATGAGAGTATTTTTAGATACCAATGTCGTAATAGACTTTTGTGGTCAACGAGCTCCGTTTTTTGATGCGGCTGCAGAGATTATAGATATGGCAAAGAGAGGGGAAATAGATTTAGTAATATCTTCGCTTTCTTTTGTTAATGCAGCTTATGTTTTGCGAAAGCAATTCGAAAGGCATACTTTAGATATGAAGTTATGTCAGCTGATGGATTTGTGTAAAGTCTCTAAGGTTGATGGCGATATGATTAAGGCTGCAATTAATAGGCAGTCTTATGATTTTGAGGATTGTGTGCAATTTATGTCAGCTAAGTCAAGAAAGGCTGATGTTGTCATAACTCGTGATCAAAAAGGTTTTGCCGATTTGGATCTTTATTATATGACGGCAGATGAGTTCGTGAGAAAATGTCAAGAATAAAAGGGATTGTGAAATGATAAAAATTGGAGCAAGAGAGTTTGAAAGCATGGAAGCGGCTCGTGACTTCTTTCGTCATTGGTTTAAGAAATCTAGATTGCACCGCTTTGATATTGCTGAGCAGTTCAGAAAAGAAATGGAGCAAGAAGGCAAGAAGTGTTCCTCCGTTATGGTGAATGGGCGTGTTTATGAATTTACTGATAAAGAGAGAGCAGAATATGCTAAACTTAAAGAAGAAGTAGATTCATGGGAACAAAGCCATAGTGTTAAGCTATGATACAATAGCAAATCGCCAGTTACAGATTGCGTCTAAGCATCTGTAACTGGCGATTTACTTATTTTGTTCTGATACTGCTGTGCTAGAGAATAGAGGGAGCTGGTGGTGTCGAGGGCTCCGAAGACGATGTCATCGGCTTGCTCCATCACAAACTTGTTTCTCTTCCATGCACTCTCCTTGGTATTGCGTGAAAGGTTGGAGATGGAGAGGACGAGAGCCTCATTGCGCTCAATGGCATCCATGATTTCGGCGGGCAGGTTCTTATACATCTTGCGAGCCAAGACAATAATGACGGGGATATGGCGCTTCAAGAGGAGTTGTAGCACATCCTTTTCTAGTTTTGTCTGGAAACCACCGATGATGCAAGCATCTGTAGATACACAGGTAGCCCAGTCGAAACTCTCAATGACGTTTCGACTGGTAGTCTTGCTAGAGCAGAGAAATGCAGTCTTCCGCCGCTCTAGCAATCCCATGTTGCCTATGTGATTGACTATTTGGGATACCATTATTCGCAAACACCAGCGTAAAGATGATCAATTGGAAAAATGAGATCCCACTTCTTCCCCCAAACAATATTGCCAAATTCAATCTTAAACTTTTTGAATTTGTTCTCGTTTAAGTAGGAGTTGTATTGAGGATGTGGATGCTTTTTGATAAAAGCCCCCACGTCAATAGTTTTTATAGTGTTGTCATTGAAATGTAATTCCACTTTCAATGGAGCCACGTATTTGGCAGAAACGATACTAATCACATTCATAATTTCTTCGTAATTTTTGTTGAACCTATTCTTTCAAGCTGTTCGGTTGACAATATTGTTCTATGGCAAGAAATACTGGGAGGGCAATCCATACAGCTCGAAATTTTTCTCTTACTCCTCATCCTTGTTCTGCTCATCGCCCATACGATACTTAATATCGTAGTTGATGATGAAGTCAAGCTCCTCTTCCGTAAAGCCGTAATGCTTCGCTAGAAGCTTATCGATCTCGTCGATGATGGGCTTAGAGAGCTTTGGGTAATACTCATCATAGATGACATTATTGCCTGTTGTTTTATAATATGTATTCTTTCTGTACTTATTTGCCTCGTATGACTCAAAGAGTTCTATGCCCTTATTAACTAGTTGTCTGTCTGATTGTAATTTTTCTAAATTGCATGGAAAGTTATCGATGAATTTCTTTTGTAAATTACGACAATCAGTTGAAGCAATATAGAGCCAGTAGAATAAAGTAGAGGACATAAGGGCTCCTATGGATGCATTGGAATAGGTTGTTCTTATGTTTATACCTTTTTCTGCTTTTACTTTTTCTTTAAGTCCATTTATTATGGTTTCGCTTTCTTCTATTTTAATGAGATTAAAATACCCTCCACCAGCCGCTCTATAATATGTTGCAGATGATGTCTTTTCGTTCATAAATGCAAATCCAAGTAAACCATTGCTTGATTCAAGTTTACTATATATCGTAGATTCTACATTATATGAGATTTTAGGAATCATATAATCTTCAGTAAAATCAAATACATTTTGATAAACCATATTATTAAAGAGATGTACTCTGCATTCTGTATACCAACGATTGTATCTAGTGCTGTAGAATTCTTGCTCTGAATTCTTCGCTTGTGGAACTTTTGCAATGAAAATTGTAGCTCTTAGATGTTGGAGCATTTCAAATAACTTTCCAGGACGATCGTCGAAGTTTGAGAAATAGGCAATTGATGTATTTGATTTGAACAAATCAATAACTGCTTTCATTCTCTTGGAACAAGTAATAGCAACAGGGATTATGAAACCAAAATAACCTTTGGTCTTTAATGTAAATCCTCTTTCTATGCAGTTGCCATATAGGTTGCCGCATTTCTCTGTTTTTAATTTATCAAGAGAATATGGTAATTTTTCGTTAACTTCCACATACGGCGGATTGCCAATGATAACATCAAAGCCACCATTGCCATGTATAATCTGATAATACTCCGCCAACCAATGGAATGGTTGGTGGCTCTTGAGCCAATCCTCGTATGATACTCTTCCTCCAACAACCATGGAGCTATACAGCTTCTGGTTCAGAACCTCATTCAGATCCTTCAGTTTCTCCTTGAGCATTTGCTTAGACTCCTTGTATTCCGCAGCCTCTTCCTGCGAAGTAAGCTGGAGATACTTGAACTGCTCGTAGGCTCTTGCCACAACCTCCATTTTGAGTTCGATTTCTCCCTTAAATTCCTGGCTGGCAAACATATCGCCCGTAATTAAATCCTTGTCAAGCTCTTTCTCCGTGGCATATCCCACCAGCGTATTGCCACAGCGAATGTTGAAGTCGATGTCGGGCAATGGATCAAGACCTAAGTTGTCGAGGCGAGGGTTCACTTCCACCACTGCTACCATCTTCAGGAACAGGCGCAACTTAGCTATCTCCACAGCCTCTTCCATGATGTCGACGCCGTAGAGATTACGTAGGATGATGCTCTTATAGATGAAGTACTGGATGTTGCTGCGATACTTCTTGTTGATTTCTTCCAGTTCTACCACGAAGAGATTCTTGTTCTGCTGATGGAACTCCTCCATACGAGAGATGCATACCTCATAGAGTGGTTCGAGGATATTCATCGCCGCAAAGAGAAAGGCTCCGCTGCCGCAGGTAGGGTCCAGGATGGTTACCTGCTGCATGGCATGATAGAAATGCTCCACCAAGAGATGGTCTGGAGTGTGGAGGAGTAGGTCGTAAGTGAACTGGCGAATGTCGAGGTTGTAAGTGATGAAGTCATTGATTTCATGTATCTCGCCCTTCGAAATCTTACGGATCAGCCCTTCGCATCGCTGCAATCGCTCTATGGTTTCTCGCCATATCTCGGTAGGCAGATTGAATGGCTCGGGCGTGCGCTCGTTCCAGTGGCTTCTGCGCTCCAAGAGCTGAGGCTTGCTGGTATCTACTCCCTCTGCTATCTCGGCTGGTATGCGAGAGAGCCAATCGGCTGAATATCCATGCTTTACGGCATCATAGATATAGGCGTCGCCACTATGCTGTAAGGTTTGCCAGATGTAGCCATCCTCACGGAAATCTTTGCTTGATGAGGTCTTCTTGACAGCATCGAAGAGATAGGGCAGGATACAATTCTTGCCAATATACTCTGTGATGTCCTCCTTGGTGTAATAGGCTCCCATCTGCGCACGGTCGTTGATGTATTGCTCGAAGATATAGCCCAGCACATCGGGGTTGATGTCCTTGCCCGAAGCGGTGATACGAGTGTCGAGATGCCAACGCCATTTGTCGAAGAAATCGAAGAGATGGAGAAATGCCTCGTCCTCGATGTCGATGTCTCGGAACATCTTCTCAATGTCGTGGAAGTCGAACATGCCGCCATTGAGGTATGGGATGCGACCATACTTCTGCAGGAACTCCTCATCGCGCTGATGTCCATTGAGCCCTTCATGGAATAGATGTATCAAGAATCCCTTATAGAAAGACTGGAAGAAAGCGTTCTCGCCACGCTCTTGCTGCACCTTGTTGAGCTTTTCTCGCAGATAGTTTTCGTTCATATCAAGAAAACCCTTCTTCTGGATGAAGTAGCAGAACATCAGTCGATTGAGCATCACGGAGGCATACCATTGCTTCTCCTTGTTGCTCTTGTCGTCGGTAGCGTCATTGATGCCTGTGATGTATTTCACAAACTGGGTGTGCTCCTTCTTGAAACCGGCATAGAAGTCCTTGGTTATCTTCTCTGAATTGACCATGAAGGCTCCCTGTATGCGCTGCTTTACATCTACGATGGTGGTTTGCTCATCGAGGTCGAAGCTGAGGTCGTCTATCTTGGAGAAGAGAAACTCTGCCTGGTCGATGCTGCTATATTCGATGGTTACGATGTCGCGCTTCTCCACTTTGTTGACGGGTGCTACCCACTGATGGTGCAAGCCCTTTGACTCCATATAGATGCAGATGTAATCATGGGCTGAGGGGCGCAACTTGATGTCTATCTTCTTGCAGATGGAGGCTGAAGGTATCTTCTCTATCTGACACGTAAGTATCTGAAATCCATTGCGCTCGGCGATGGATTCAAACTCATAGTCGGTATCATCTATGTGAGATACCTCGATGAGCGTCTGCCCCTTAGGGTTGTTCCATCCCATCTCTGAGACAAACAACTCCTGAAAGTTGGCAGTCTGTATATATTGGTTGAATTGTTTTCTGTTCATAATTCTAAATGCTGAAATCTTCACTCTTAGTTCTTCACTCTTCACTAAACTTCAGTCCCATGGAGCAGATGATCTTTGGCTCCTTGTTGCTGGAGTTATCCTCGTCGATGATGCAGAGCTGATTGTTCTTGCGCATGTCGAGCACGTATTCCACCAGGTCGTCATTGCTTATATTGCGCTGGCGCATCATTCTGCCCAGATTGAACTTGGTGTTCTCTGTGAGCGGATAGTTGTAGATGTCGTTGATGGCATACTTCAGTTCCAGCTTGTTCTCCTCGCTAAAGAAGAGGTCGAGTGGCTTGTCGTAATACTTCTCCAGTATCTGTACTATCTTGTAGCGGGTACTGAATCGGCTGCCCAGGATGCCACCCACGTTGCTACTTTCATCGCCGATGTTTTCTATGGCTTTCTTCACCAAGTCGTAATGCTGCTCGGCATGTTCTGCATTGGGCTCATCGGCACTACATTCCATGGCTTGGAGGATGCGCTTCTGCGACTGGCTCACCATCTCGCCCTTGCTGTTATACCAGGCGAGCACGTCGAAACCGCTGCGTGTCTGGGCGTATGTGATGACGCCATCGTTCAGTCGGTCGGTGGTGAGTTTTGTGGCATTGATCATATTGCTCAGGTGCGGAATGATACGCTTGAGCTCAGGGTTGGCATCGGTGGCGTTCTTCCATATCTGATAGGCTTGGGAGGCTAGGTCTACATCATTGTCGTCCACATCGTCCAAGCTGCCGCTCTTCTCATTGTACATATCTCGCAGATTCTGCTCGTTGCCTTCAAAGAATACCTCGTCGCTACCCACCACGTTGGCTGCCTCATTGATCCGGGCATTGAGTCGCTTGCGCAGATTGATTACCTTCTCTACACCATCGGCGGGGAAGAAGGAGTAGCAGTCGATGTGGTCGCTCTGCTGACCTATACGATCCACACGTCCCGCTCTCTGTATCAGGCGGATAATAGCCCATGGCAGGTCGTAATTGATGATGATATGGGCATCTTGCAGGTTCTGACCCTCGCTCAATACATCCGTGGCTATGAGGATGCGACTCTGTTCCTCCTCCGGGTAGTTGCGCTCATTGCTGATAGGAGAGAAGTGCTCCACGATGCTGGTGGTGTTCTGGCTGCCGCCTGTGGCTATGTCGATGTGCTCGATGCCTTGCTGGCGTAACTGTCGGCACAGGTACTTGGCTGTGTCGGAATATTGGGTGAAGAGCACTATCTTCTCCTGGGGATAGGTCTGGGTAATGAGCTTTTGGAGCTCGTTGAGTTTCTGGTCTTCGGTAGCCTTCCATTGTCCGCAGAGCTGTATCATCTGGATGATGGTCTGGCAGTCCTTGTTGAGGTGCTGCTTCAGGGTGCGCTTGAAGTATTTGCTTTCCAGCCAGCTCACATTGTTTTTCTGCATCAGGAGCTCGTAATGGGTCTTGGCTTTCTGCTCGTAATATGCCATGTCGGTAGGGATGATGAGGTCGGCTTCCTTGCCGTTTCCATCTTCCTCTCCCAGATTGTCATCGTCAAAGACAAACATACCATTGGTGTCTTCGTCTTCCATAAAGTCATCGGGCAGGGTGTTCTCGTCGCCGATAGGCAGGCGGAGCTTATTGTCGATGGCATAGAGGAAGATGGCATTGCGCAGAATGTGGCGCTTTAGGGTGAGCAGAAAGGCAAAGCCGCTGCTGTCCATGCGCTTGAAGAAGGTGCTCTTGCAGAATCCCATCATGCGCTGTCCTGCTTTCGACAGGTTTTCGATGAGGCGTTTCTCCATCGGGCTGGCTTCCTCTGCCTTGGTTTCGCTTAGGTATTTGATGAGGCCATAACGAGGCAGCTGGAGTTCTTCCATCAGTGCCACCATCTCATCAGAATAGAGACGGCTGTATTGGTCGCCATCCACGGTCTTAAACTTGATGGCTTTCGGTATGCGCTCTGGGAAGTAAGACTTGCTGCCATCTGGGAACTGGAGGTATTTTCTGCCATTCTCGGCATCGGTCTTGGCAAAGTTTTCCTTGATAAAGGTACGGGTGCGGCGCACCAGGAAAAGCTTCATCAGTTCGCTCCAGTCATCAGCCTTGTCACTCTGCTCAAAGGCTTTGATGCTACGGATATAGATGTCGCTGTGCTTGCGCTGGAATTCTCGTTCGCCTCCCAGACTCTGGATGTATGCCTCTGGGCGGATGCCTAGGTCTTGGTCTTCGCTGAGGAAGAGCTTGAGCTGGCTGGCTAGGTCGGAGAAGTCCTTGTTGTATGGGGTAGCCGTCAAGAGGAGCGTCTTGCAGTCCAGCTTGTGTATCAAGTCCTGGATGTTGTGGTATCGCTTGCCGCTGCTATTGCGCAGGTTATGGCTCTCATCTACGATGATGAGACGATAGTTCCAGGTATTCTCCACGTCGATAGGCTTTTGCATGGAGATGATGTCGGCCTTTAGGTCATATTTCTGCTTGTATTTATCCCACATGTCTTGCAGATTGGCTGGACAGATGATGAGGGTGCTGCTGGCAAAGGTCATCTCATAGATCTTGGCGATGGCGCAAGCGGTGATGGTCTTGCCTAGTCCCACTACGTCGCCTATCATGGCTCCATTGCGCTTGTCATTGTTGAGATGCTTGGCTGCTATCTTCACGGCATTCTGCTGGAAGTCGAAGAGGGTGTTGCGAAACTCTGGGGGAAGCGCAAACTCCTTGATGCCCGAACGTGCCTCTTGGCTCAGGTGATAGACCGTCTTCAGATATATATAATAAGGTGGAATATCATTCTCGCCTGCCCAGCTATTGTCAATGGCATCTATCAACTCCTGGGTGATGTCGATGCAAAACCTGTCGTTCCATCTGTCATCAAACCATCCCGCTAATTTCTGGGCACTATCGCTGTCGCCAAATTCTGCATTGAGTTCGCCCTGGCGAGTCAAACCGGAATAGGTGAGATTGCTGCTGCCCATGATGGCTTGGATAGGATTGAAGTTGTCGTCGGGGCGATAAGCCAGATAGAGCTTGGCGTGCAGAGGCTCTCGCAGATAGAGCTTGACGCATACCTTGTCTTCCTTCATCTGTGCGGAGAGGCGGCGCAGTGTCCATTCGTCTTTCTTCTGAGGCAAGCCTATTAGGAGCTGCTTCTTGAAGTCGCGAGCTATGGCAGTCTTGCATTTCGCCACATAATCAGCATCGGGCAAAATCTTCTTGCCATACAGACTGCGAATCAAGTCCTCATCTGGTCTGTGCATGCCTATCAGCAAGCGACAGGTGCGAAACTTGCGGTCGTTCTGTTCATATACGTAATCACCGGATAATTGGTCTACCTCATTGACAATGAGGTCCCATCCACGTAGGTTGAAGTAACCTACGCAGAAATCAACGCGCTTTACGCCCACGTTGGTGATAATGCCTTGGAGTCCCTCGGTGAATCGGGTTTCCAGGTTGTCATAGATACGAGCCATGGGATTGCTGTATTTTAAAGGGTACAACAATCTTGGGCAGTTTCAATGTTAAGATTCTTATGCATGTTGGTAGGAGCTTTAAATCTGTTACTGAAATCTGTTAGTTATCTCTAAAAGTCTTGCTTCGGGGCATAAAAAGAGCGTACCCTCAGCCTTATCGTATTCCTAAACAAGGCTGCTCCTACCACAGATGGCCCACAAAGAGAAATACGAAAGGAGAGGATACGCCTATATAGGCGCATCCATTCTCACTATCCGTTCTCTTTGTTAGAATTTTGCTTTGGTAGGAGCTATTCTGTTTAGAACTTCCAGTCGAATCGATACGAATCTAATCGTTAACCCACGAAAATATAGCAGGCTTGGCTTTCGCCCCAGCCCTGCTACAAGGCGATGTTAATAAGCAACGCCTTTGCAATACTGCTTTTGCAAAGCCATCAAGCATTGTGCAGCAATAATGCTTCTGCAAAAGTACGAATTATTTTTGATATCCCCAAAAGTTTCCCCCTCTTTTTCTTTGCATTTTCAAAATAAAGCCGTATTCATTGCCCTTGGGATAAGAATCTTTGTGAAAGTCGTCGCCCATCACCTGTGTTACGTGTGCACATCACGTGATGTGCGTGTGCATATCAGCTGTTATGCGAGCGCACATCAGCTGTTGTGCGGTGCACGCACCGATATCTCTCGGAGACTTATATTTAGTCTTCCGGCGTTTTCCATTGGTTCTTCCAAAGACTTAAATGGGAAGAGCCGTTTGCAGATAAGTACTGCAAACGGCTCTTCTCATATTACTTGTTTTCGTCCTTCTCGTTGATAATCTCCTCAGCACGTTTCAATGCCTTGCTGATATGGTCGGTGATATTCTCCTTGCCCAGCAAGTTGTAGAAACCGGCATGCTCCAACTGTGCGTTTACCTTCTCGCAAACACCGGAGAGGACAATCTGGATATCTTCCTTCTGGCTCATCTCACAGAGGTTGGTGAGGTTGTGGATACCTGTGGAATCCACGAATGGCACCTTGCGCATACGAATCACACGTACCAATGGACGGTCGCCGAAGGCTGCCATCACTTCCTCAAACTTATTACCTGCACCAAAGAAGAAAGGACCATTGATCTCATATACCTCCACACCCTTAGGGATGGTATAGTGATCCAAGTTGGTAGAGAGGAAGTCAAACTCCTTGTTGAGGTCAATCTCGTCGTCTGTAATCGCCTTCACGTCGGTGGTCTCAGCCATACGCTTCATGAAGAGCAAGCAGGCGATGATCAAACCAACCTCGATAGCTACGGTGAGGTCGAAGATGATGGTGAGGAAGAAGGTAATCAAGAGCACGGTGACATCGCTCTTAGGATTCTTCATCAAAGCCAAGAATGAACGCCAACCACTCATGCCGTAAGATACCACTACCAATACACCAGCCAAGCAAGCCATAGGGATGTACTTGGCAAGCGGCATCAGGAAGAGGAAGATGAGCAGCAATACCACGGCGTGGATGATACCCGCAACTGGGGTCTTACCGCCATTGTTGATATTGGTCATCGTACGGGCGATGGCACCTGTGGCAGGAATACCGCCGAAGAGTGGGGATGCGATGTTAGCCAATCCCTGTGCCACCAACTCTGTATTACTATCATGATGGTCAGAGATAACACCATCTGCCACGGTAGCAGAGAGCAAACTCTCGATAGCACCGAGAATAGCGATGGTGATAGCAGGAGAAACGAGGCTCTTGATGGTGTCCCAGTTCATCTCTGGCACCTGAGCTGTAGGCAACTCATTGCTGAGGGAGAAACGGTCGCCGATAGTCTCTATGCTCTCTACACCAGCGAATTGCTTCAGGAGCAAAGCCACTACTGTCATCAAGATGATGGCGATGAGCGAACCAGGAATCTTCTTGCTAAACTTAGGAGTGATAGCAATGACAATGACGCTCGCCACACCTATCAGGGCGCACCAAGGGTCGATGGTATCGAAACTCTGGAAGTAGACGCCCCATTTCTCCATGAAGTCGGATGGATTGCTAGCCAAAGTCAATCCGAAGAGGTCCTTGATCTGGGTGGTAAAGATGGTAACGGCGATACCACTGGTGAATCCCACCACGATAGGATAAGGGATGTACTTGATGATGGTGCCCAGTCGGAGGAGCCCAAAGAGTACCAGGAAGAGACCTGCCATCAGCGTGGCGATGGTCAATCCCTCCATGCCATACTTCTGGATGATGCCATAGATGATGACGATGAATGCTCCCGTAGGACCACCAATCTGCACCTTGCTTCCGCCAAATACGGAGATGATGAGACCTGCTACGATGGCAGTGATGATACCCTTTTCGGGGCTCACGCCAGAAGCGATACCGAATGCGATGGCCAGAGGCAGGGCTACGATACCTACGATGATACCTGCCATGAGGTCAGACATGAATGTTTTCTTGTTGTATGTCTTCAAGCAAGAAAACAAACTCGACTTAATTGCTATTGCCTTCATTTGAAAGTTATATAAATTAATATGTGATAATTATTCCTTATTATATATAGGGCAAAGCCTAGCTTATACCATTTATATTACCTTATTTTTCGTTATCCGTTTAAAAACGTGTGCAAAGGTACTACATTTTTTTTATATATCAAAATCTTTTTTAATGTTTCTTATCCATACATTGTATTAATGCGCATAGGCGTATACGTACTTGCGTGCCCGCACACACCCGCCCGTTGTGTGCATGTATATAATAAAGTGTTACGTCTCTAATTACTCACGAAAACGCAGCTAAGTGTTAAATAACTGTTAATTCTTAAACTTTTTCGTGAAAACATTTGGTGGGTTCGGAAAATGTTTGTACTTTTGCACTCGCTTTTGAGAAATACGCTTTCTCTTAGCAATATAAAGAAAGTTAGTGCAAGTCGAATGAAATGAAGTTTACTTCAATTTCTGAGCGCAGCCTAACTTGCGAAGAAAGAGTTCTTTGAAAGATTTTACATAAACAGACAAGTAGTACAAGAAGCGG
>URLG01000054.1 GCA_900548535.1 Candidatus Segatella intestinihominis
TGATTCTCGGTTTGATCGGTCTCTTCTGGCAGGCTTGGTACACCCGCAAGCGCAAAGTGGTAAAGAACGGCGTGGAGACAGAGGAGGTTCTGCCTATCGGTATCCAGCAGTTCTGGGTGGTATTCTTCCTGTTCTTCATGACAGGTCTTGCCATCGTCATCTATCTGAACCAGACACCTATGCAGCCACGTGAGCGTGACTATGCTTACGCCGGCTCATTCTATGCTTACGCCATCTGGTGCGGTCTGGGCGTACTCGCCATCCTCGACCTCTTGAAGAAGAAGGCAAAGCTCAGCGGCGTAGCCGTATCAGCCATCGTTGCCGTCATCACCCTGCTCGTGCCTATCCAGATGGCATCACAGACTTGGGATGATCACGATCGCTCTAATCGCTACACTTGCCGCGACTTCGGTCAGAACTATCTGATGTCGCTCCAGGAGAAGGGCAACCCTATCATCTTTACCAATGGTGATAACGATACCTTCCCTCTGTGGTACAACCAAGAGGTGGAAGGGGTAGGTACCGATGCCCGCGTATGTAACTTGAGCTACTTGCAGACCGACTGGTACATCGACCAGATGATGCGCCCAGCTTACAATTCACCATCTGTGCCTATCACATGGCCACGTCTCGACTTCTGCTCAGGTACCAACGAGTATGTCAGCGTAGAGCCAGAGGCTAAGGAGCAGATATTGGACTTCTACAAAGAAGACCCGGTGAACGCCAAGAAGCAATTTGGCGCAGAGCCATTCGAGCTGAAGAACATCCTGAAGTACTGGGTACGCAGCAAGAACCCAGACATGCACTTCATTCCTACAGACACCGTCTATGTCACCATCGACAAGGAGGCTGTGAAGAAGAGTGGCATGCTGATGGCTTCTGATACCATCCCAGACAAGATGGTCATCTCCCTTGCAGGCAAGAGCGCTCTCTACAAGGGCGACTTGATGATGCTCGAGATGCTGGCTCAGTGCAACTGGACTCGTCCACTCTACGTAGCCCTCACCGTAGGCGAGGAGAACTACATGAACCTGGGCGACAACTTCGTACAGGAAGGTCTTGCCAACCGTATCACTCCTTTCACCACCAACAAGCCGGGTGCCAAGAAGTTTGATACCGAGAAGACCTATCACAACATCATGACCCGCTTCAAGTTTGGCAACCTCAAGCAGAAGGGCCTCTACATCGACGAGACCACCATGCGCATGTGCTATACACATCGCCGCTTGCTCGCCCAGACAGCCCTCCAGCTCATCGCCGAAGGCAAGAACCAGAAGGCTATCAATATCTTGAAGAAGGCAGATGTAGAGATACCAGCTTACAATGTGACACTCGACTACATGAGTGGCGGTTTGGATATGGCTCGCGGCTGGTTGATGACCGGTCAGAAGGCTAAGGGTAAGGAATACTTGGAGGCAGTTTGGAAGAACGCTTACCAGTATCTCAACTATTACCTCTCATTGTCCAATGACCGTTTCCTCCAGTCACAGAGCGATTGCATCCGTCAGATATATATCCTGCAGAGCGCTTGTGATGTAGCTGGCATGGTAAGTCCACAGTTGGAGCAGAAGTATAAGAAGCAGCTCAATGCCCTCTACACCCTGTACCATGGACGTGGCGGTCAGATGCCACAAGGCAAGTAATAATTATTCAAAAGATTTCTTCCGATGTTTATCGAACAACCAGCCAAATGGCTCAGATGGCTCTATCCAAAGGCAATTTGGAGAATGGACAAGAACGACCACTCGGTGTATCTCACGTTTGACGACGGTCCGATACCCGAGTCCACCCCATTCATCTTGGAAACCTTGAGAAAGTATCACATCAAGGCTACCTTCTTCATGGTGGGTGAGAATGTTCTGCGCCATCACGATCTCTACAATGCCATCCTAGCCGATGGTCATCAGGTAGGCAATCATACGTTCAACCACATTAGTGCCCTGAAGCATCGAGTCATCTCGTATGTGCTCAACACCAACAAGGCTAACGACTTGATCCATGCCCATCTGTTCCGTCCGCCCCATGGCTGGATGCGACCAAGCGAGTACTGGTGGCTGCACCGCACCTACAAGGTCATCATGTGGGATCTCGTGACGCGCGACTACTCCAAATGGCTCACAGCCGAGGATGTGGTCAACAACGTGAAGCGATATACCCGCAACGGCAGCATCATCACCTTCCACGACTCATTGAAGAGCATCGACAAACTAAAAATAGCCCTGCCCCAGGCCATCGAATGGCTCCAGGAACAGGGCTATGAATTCAAAATTTTTGAGTAAGTATATATGAGCAAAAGAATCAATAGTTATCAGGCTGTGGCTAGTTTCGTCAGAGGCTTCTTCGAGGCTTACGCCCGAGGCATCATGGACGCCACCATCGAGGGCAACGACTTCCAGAAGAAGAACGACCCCAAGGAGGTGAAGCAGATGATGTTGGAGCACTATGGCGAGGTAAACCAATACTTCTTCGACATCATGTTCTCCACCCTCGTGCGCCTTAACTACAAGACGGCAGAGGAAGCCAACGAGCGCATGGCGAAGAACTTTGAGAGCATGAAGCAAGCCGATCCCACCTTCGAGCCTACGATGCTCGACTATCTGCGCATAGCTTGCAAGTCAGCCCAGCTCTACAAGGCGATGGAGGCGGAATACAAGCGCAACTTCACGTGGCTGCTTCAGGGCAAGTTTACCACCATCGAGGAGCATGTGCGCGACTACACCCACGGAGTCCTCATCAGCCTAGCCGATGAGCCCATGGCGATCCATCTCTTGGTGCGCATCATCGTCAAGGCATACGCCGCCGGACTGAAATGTGGCAGCAAGGAGGGCGAGCAGCATCAGCTCCACATGCCCACCCTGCACGGCATGTTGCTCAACAATGTCAACATCCTGCTCAATGAGGCACCACTCCAGGGCGACACCGAAGACCCCGTAGCCCTATTCAAGGAAGCGTGCAAGAACCAAGAAGAGAACATCAATGTGCTCTTCAATACCCTGAACGATGCCATGAAAGAGTTGGCTTCAGAATAAGAAAGACAAGACAACAGAACAAAACTCACCGCCCATCAAGTGGTGGATGTGTGCACAACACTTGTTGTGCGTGTGCATACCAGCTGCTGTGCGAGCGCACATCAGCTGTTGTGCGGCTGGAGAACCTTATTCTTCGGAAGACATAAATTAATAAAAGAAACGACTTTCATTAGTTCTTAGAAAGACATCTAAGCATTAATGAAAGTCGTTTTATTATATTCTTAAACCTTAAGTGATATATCCTTAAAGCACAAGTGATACTTGCTTTTATTGCATATCATATACCACCTGCATCAGTTTCTTGCCTAGGGCATCAGCCTCTTCCATGGTCTGAGCCTCGCTATATACACGGATGATAGGCTCGGTATTGCTCTTGCGGAGGTGTACCCACTTGTCTGGGAAGTCGAGCTTCACGCCGTCGATATCTGTTACCTGTACGTCCTGCTCCTTGCCATACATCTCCTTTACCTTCACGAGAATGGCATCTACATCGGTAGATGGAGTGAGGTCGATACGGTTCTTGGCGATGAAATAGTTAGGGAAGCTGGCACGAAGCTCGCTTACCTTGCAGCCCTTGTGAGCCAAACTGCTCAGGAAGAGGGAAATACCTACGAGGGCATCACGACCATAATGGCTCTCTGGATAGATAACTCCACCATTGCCCTCGCCACCGATGACGGCATGTACATCCTTCATCTTGGTGGTAACATTCACCTCGCCTACGGCGGCTGCTGTATACTTGCCACCATGCTTCTCGGTTACATCACGAAGGGCACGGGTAGAAGAAAGGTTGCTAACAGTGTTGCCTGGAGTCTGGCTCAATACATAGTCGGCTACGCTGACCAAGGTATACTCCTCGCCAAACATCTTGCCATCCTCGCAGATGAACGCCAAGCGGTCTACGTCTGGGTCCACTACGATACCCATGTTGTAACCACCCTTCTTCAGTTCGTCCATGATGCCACCGAGGTTCTTCTCCAATGGCTCTGGATTGTGGGCAAAGTCACCATTTGCCTCGCCATTGAGGAAGGTATATTCTACGCCGAGCGCATCGAGCAACTCTGGCAAGATAATACCACCCACAGAGTTGATGGAATCTACGCACACCTTGAAGTGAGCCTTCTTGATGGCCTCAACATCCACCAACTTCAATGCCAATACGGAGTCGATGTGGCGCGTGTTGAAGGTGTTGTCCTCTGTATATTTGCCGAGGCTGTCAACATCTGCATACTCGAAGTCTTCCTTCTCTGCGATGCTGAGCACCTCGTTACCATTATCCTTGGTCAAGAACTCGCCCTTCTCATTGAGGAGCTTGAGGGCGTTCCACTGGCGTGGGTTGTGAGAAGCAGTGATGATGATACCACCTGCCGCACCACTCATGGTCACGGCAAGCTCGGTGGTAGGAGTAGTGGCAAGGCCGATGTTCAGGACATCATAGCCCATGCCCATCAAGGTGCCACAAACCACATTCTTTACCATCTCGCCAGAGATACGTGCGTCTCTACCAACTACGATGGTATTACTCTTGGAAGCACCGCTACGACGAATGAAAGTAGCGTATGCTGAAGTGAACTTTACGATATCGAACGGATTCAATGTATCGCCCGCTGGACCGCCGATAGTACCGCGGATGCCAGAAATAGACTTGATCAGTGTCATATTATATAAAGTATTTTTGTATGTTTCAAATCCAATCTATAAGAAGGAGATTATCTGCCTCGCTGCAAAGTCATGTCATAGAGACAAGCATGCACATTGCCAGATGCCACGGTGGTACCATAAGAGTGAGGAACCAACAGACGGATATGAGCAATGCGGTCTTCCTCAGAAGCCGGACGACCTATCTTGAGCCAAGTAAATGGTACCAACCAACCGCTAGGCACCACTCCACTCACACCACTATAACTGCTGCTACCATAGGTGATCGCCATCAAACTGCTGCTGGTATCAAAAGAGCCAGAGAATGTACCCGAAGTATTGGTAACTATCATCTTATCAATGTAATAAGAATAAGCTGGCACATTATTGGAGAGCTGCAAAGACTCATCGCAAATCTTGGCTCTAGTATTGATATTGTATTCATCGAAACGGACCAAGACGTCGGCGGTCTCTCCCTTGTGGATATAATCACCACATCCCTGCTCTATCACCTGCATGTAGATACCATTACTATTGAACAAGACATACTCATTCTTGCCATTGGTATGCTCGGTAAGCGTCTTGCCCTCGTCAAAACGCTTCTGAAATTCAGCCTCAGAGATGACCGTGACGTTCTCATTCTTCAGGAATGCACTGATGGAATCGAGCTCACGATTACGCATATCGGCATAAGTCTCATTATCACTACATGCGGCAAAAGAGAATATAGCCGCAAATGCTATCATTGCTAACAATAATTTCTTCATTCTTGTCTTTTAAAATCTGATTTATTGGGCAAAGGTACAAAAAAGAAAACACAACACCGAGAGGAATAGGCTGATTTTATTATTATTTATCACTTATTATCATCCTATTGCCTCTAAACGGGTTGTTTTCTATAAATTCTTGTTCAGAACAACTGTGTTTTCTGCTCATTAGTTCAACAATTCCTGAAAAGCCATAATCGCCTTCTGGGCTATCACCTCAGCCTCCTGGATGCTACAATACAGTCTGCCTCCGGAGGCATTGAGATGGCCACCGCCATTGAAGAACTGCTCCGCCATCTTATTGCATGGGAAGTCATCTACCGAACGAAGGCTCACCAATATGCGGCTGGTATCCTCGGTATCTTCGCGCAGAGAGATGGAGAGCTTATGCCCCTTGATGCGGAGAGGCTCATTGACCAATCCCTCCAAGTCGCCCTTCACAAACTTATAGCGCTCCAACTCTTCACGGGTAACCGTGTAATAGCTGGCATGGAGAGAAGAAATAACTCGCAACTTGCGGCTCATCAAATAGCCACGAAACTTCAAGGCTGACACCTTGTAATTGTTGAACACATTGCGATAGATCTTGTCCTTGTTGATACGCTTGGTGAGCAACTGGCAGATGATGAAATAGATATCTGGACTAGAGGAATTATAAGTAAAACCGCCCGTATCGGTCATCATGCCGCAGTATACGCAGGTGGCCCAAGCCTTGTCGAGCTGTGGGAATCCGCCCAACTGCCATACCAAGCGGAACACCAACTCGCTGGCGCTGCTGAGCTGAGGACGAGAAATCATCAACTTAGCCTTGAGGTTAGGAGCCAAGTGGTGATCGATGACGATGCGTGGCGCAGGACAACCTGCCAGCACATGGTCCATCTCATCAAGACGCCCCTCACTGCCAAAGTCCAGACAGAATACGAGATCAGCCTCCTGGAACGCCTTCTCCACCTCGGCAGGGCACTTGTCATAACGCAAAATGTCATCACAGCCCGGCAGCCAAGAGATGGCATCCGTAATCATATCGGGCACACATATCTGCGGATTCTTGCCCAGGGAGCGCAAATAACCCGCCCATCCCAGGGACGAACCGATGGCATCACCATCTGGCGACTTGTGGGCACAGATGACAATACGATGAGAAGCCGCTATAGTCTCTCGGAGAATAGCGGCTTCCTGATCTGATAATTTATTTATGTTTATGTCCATCTAGTCTATTAGAAGAGCTTGTTAGGATAAACACCCTCATTGATGAGGTTCTGAATCTTATCTACCACGCTCTGACGGTCGGCAGCATAAGTTACGCCAAACCATTTGCTGGTGGTATCGAGCACCTTGACGGTAGCTGTGCCCTCATTGATGAGCTTATTGACCATCAATGGGATAAAGAACTCAGCCTTCTTGTTCTCCATATTCTTAGGATCGCTCAAGAACTCCTTGAAGTACTCCTCGCTGTGCTGGAAGTAATCTGGAGTGAAGCCCCAAACGTTCATAGACACAGGGGTATTGTCCTCTACAGCTACCCACTTGCCTTCCTCGTCCTTGTAAGAAACCTTACCGTCGATGCGCATAATCTCGGTGCGCTCCACACAAGTGGTAAGGTTCTCATTGGCATCCTTAGAGCAGATGCCACGAGCCACTGTACCATTGTCGCTCAAGGTGTTGCCTACACGGAAACCTACCATGGCATAACGGTTCTTGCTGCCCTCAGGAAGTTCTGAGAGGAACTTGCCAATCACCATAAAGCAGTCGCGATTGTAGAAGTCATCGCAGTTGATGACGCAGAAAGGTTCCTTGATGATGTCCTTAGCCATCAATACGGCGTGGTTGGTACCCCATGGTTTCTCACGACCTTCTGGTACTGAAAATCCCTCTGGCAGGTCGTCCAATGCCTGGAAGCAAAGCTCTGCTGGAATGTGCCCCTCATATTTAGAAAGAATCTTCTCACGGAACTGGTCCTCGAAGTCCTTGCGGATAACGAAAACAATCTTGCCGAAACCAGCCTGGATAGCATCATAGATACTATAATCCATGATAGTCTCACCGTTAGGGCCCAGACCATCGAGCTGTTTCAAACCACCATAACGGCTACCCATGCCGGCAGCCAAAAGCAATAATGTAGGTTTCATCTCTTTAATATTTTAATAATAGTTGATAGTTTTGTTTCTATTTACGATGCAAAAGTACTAAAAAAAACGGATGTAGCCGAATATTTTCTAGCTTTTTTTTGATTTACATCAACATTTCTTCTAGAATGGATAGCCCACGGCTAGGTGAAGGCTCTGCGCATCCTTGAATCGAGGGATGTTGTAGAAACCCTTCTTGCTCGTATCGTAGGGCAGATGCAAGCCTACGCCCCAGTCGACTCTGACCACAAACATACCCATGTCATAGCGCACTCCGACGCCCGTGCCCACAGCCATCTGCTTATAGAACTTATTCCACTTGAACTTCTCTATGCTGTCGGTATCGCCACCCTTCATCCATACATTGCCGGCATCCAAGAACAAGGCACCATAAAGATCGCCAAAAATGCGAGGACGATACTCCAGATTGAGCTGTAGCTTGATGTCGCCCGTACGGAACACGTTGGCATACTTGCCACTAGCCGTCGACAAATCCTGTGCTCCCGGTCCCACTCCCCTTACGCTGAAGGCTCGGATGCTATTGGCACCACCCACATAGAACATCTCGGTATAAGGCGCTGACGAGGAGTTGCCATAACTCCATATCAAGCCGGCATCCACATGTCCCACCAAAGTGGAATTGTCATTGATGCGCCAATACTTCACGAAGTCGGTCTCCACTTTCAGAAATTGGGAATACTCATTCTTGAAGAGCGTCTTTCCCTCCTCGTTCCACTTCTCGCCTCCAACCATCTTAATGAGCGAAAGGAGATTGCCCGCCTCGCTGACGGTGGTGGTCCAAACAATGGGATGGCGATAGCTAAGCGGACTATTATACGTATAGGTATAGCTCATCTTGGGCACGAAGCGATCGCTCATCGTGGTCATCACGTATGGATTGTGAGCCAGCACGCTATCAAACTTGGCTGTCGTGGAGTTCATGTATTCATACGACAGGATGAGCGGACTGTAAGAATGATGATGCTGAGCAGAGGTAGCCCAGGCATAAGTCAGTTCGCCCGATGCCACATGCCGACGGAAATAGCCTGCACGGTTCAGGATGTTCATGGCAGCCTTGACGGTGGTGGTTGGCGTGCCATAATAGCGACGAGGCATGTGACCGCTACGGAAACGGCGCTCATTCTGCGCCATCGTGCGGAAGGCATTCCATGGGGTGATGATACCTGGGAATGACAAGGAGAGATCGGAACCGAACTCATAAGAATTGATCTTATTGGAACTACCATTCTGACCAGAGATGGTTTGCCACTCGTGGGAACCATGGATATTGAAGTCCAACTTCTCGCCTCCACGGAAAGCATTGCGCTTGGTGATACCCACCACCAGCTCCGGCCCCACTCTGCCCGATGTCTTGCCCTTGGCATTCGCCTCGACATAAAAGTCGTAAGGCTTGTCAAAGACCAAGTCGATGTTGGCATCCAGCGTGTCTCGATATTGCACATTGCCCAAGCTGTCCTTGAGTTCCATACTGCGAGGGGTAAACTTGATGTTGGTATAGCTAAACAAGCCCATCGACTGCAAACCCGTCTGAGCATTGGTCTCATAATCCACCATATACAAGCGACGTGGTCGAAGTTTCAACTCCCTGAGCACCACGCCTGCACGAATCGGCATCTTCTTGCCTGCATACTTGAAACTCAAGTATCTACGCACAAAGGAATCGGTCATCTCCTCCATCATCTGATGACGGAAGTTGATATTGATATTGCCGATATACCATTGGCGCTTTACCTCAGGAGCGATGCTATCAGCCATCATCAGGCGCAAGTCTACCTTGCCCGGAACATTCACTGTATCTGCAAGATAAGAGGCATAGCCATTCTGGTAATAATAAAATCCATTGTTGCGGAAAAGACGGGTGAGGCGCTGACGCTCCAACTCCAACTGGGAGACATTGAAGGGACTGCCCTTCTTGATGAGTGCCGATTTGCGAGTGGAATCAATCAACTGCTTGCCATAGACAGGAAAGTTGAGATAACTCACAGAATCCAAGGTCCAGAGATGGCCCAGATTGATACGATAAGCCACCTTCGCCTCCTTCGGATTGCGCTGGGTGAGCACCTCATAATCCACCTTACTATTGAAATAGCCATACTTCATCAACTGATGCTCTGCCACCTGGGCTCGAAGCTGAGGATTGACATTAGCCATCAACTTAGGCTTGGAGCCGAAAGTCTTGGTTATCCACTTGGACAAACCATTATCCGACTGGGAGAAGGCATTCCATATCCACAGACGCACAGGGAAGGGAGTGCGATAGTAACTGCTACCCATAAAGGCACCCGTAGGAGCCGAAGCCAAGGCATACTCCATCTCCTCCTTCACCGTATCTACATACGTGGAAGGCTCAAAATTGGAATATTCGATAGGCTTCAAACCCGTGAACAACTGCTCATCGTCCTTGAGGGCACTCGTGGATGAGCAACCCGACAAGAGCTGACCTGACAACATCAAGCATGCTGCCATATATATAATAAGGTGTAAATGATGGTCTCTTCTCATATCTGCTTATTTCATCTTCAATGGGTCAAACTGCTGGGCAGCCTTACCCTTGTCCACTGAATCTTTCTTCTGAACGGGGGCTGCCGCTGGTATCTGTGGCGTATCAGTCTTGAAACGGAAGATGTCTGTAAACTTAGACAACTTTCTGCGCCAAGTGAAACCGACACCATACTCGCCTATCTGACCTTCCAACCAGTCGTAGGTGTTATTGTTGTAGAAGGCGCGCACATACATGCTGGCACCCTGGTTCAAACGATATTGCAACTCCACATTGTTGAAGAACATATCATTGTTGTTTCTTGTATTCTCCATCTCGGCACCTGTAGATACCTTGCCACCCACGGTGAAGCTCAAACGATTGTTGAAGAATCGCTTGGCAAACTTGAAGTTATAGTCGGTGTGCAAGGCACCGGCGGCATTGGTGGAGTTATCCACCGACATACCCATATCCAAGCCGATGGAGCGCATGGCAGTTCCGGCGATGTTATTGATCTCGGAATTGAGGAAGGAAGTCAGGGCACTGTTCATGGAGAACGAGCTGGTATTGCCACTCGCCAGATACATACCCGATGCCAACATGGTGATGGCTATCTTGCCTCGCTCCTCTACACTCATCGCATTGAGTTCATCCTGCAAGGTACCGTCGTTGGAAGCAGAGATGATAAACTGGATACCTGGCTTCTCCAAAGTCTGCGACAATTTCACACCGCAGACGAAGTCTACCTGCCTGCCATTTCCCTCTCCTTCATTCACCGTAGCCTTGATGTCCTCGGTGGCTGTGATGCTCAGAGTTGGGTTGAACGGATCGCCATTAAACCGGATATAGCTGCCATCCTGGATGTTGAAGGTCTTCAATGGGATGATAGGGAGAGAGTATTTCATCTCGCCATCATTCAGCGTATACTTACCCGTCAAAGTGATGCCATCCACAGAATTGTAGCCCATAAGCAAATCGCCACCGCCCATCAAGTCTACATAGTTGGTCTTGTCGGTATTGAGCGCACAGAGGATATGGGCTGACTCATCTATGGAGATACCCATCTGCATAGAGAATCCTTCCAATGCAGGACGCTCCACTGCCACAGGTTTGCCACTCTGGAAGTCGGTAAACTTGACGAGCTCATCCAGTTGGGTATCCGTAGTAAGCTCAGATTCCCTCAGGACATAGGTCATATCGGTGTTGCCCAACACATCCAGCTTGCCACGCATACTGAGATTGCTCAGCGGTCCTTGCATCATGCCATAGAAGTTGACGTAAGCCTTACCGAATGCCTCGGAACGAGCATTCTCCTTGGCATCGATGAGCAGGAAGTTCTGGGCACGCATGCGGATATTGAGCAGCATGTTGCTGACATTGGTAAAGTCGAGGTCTCCCTGAAGATTGAGCGGACTCTCATTGTTGGCATACATCATGAAGTTCTCGAAGAGCAACTTACTACCCACGATGCGCACGGGGTCGTTGGCAAAACGCATGGTTACGCCGTAAGGCACACTCACCAGATAAGCCGAGTCGAGATATACCTCGCCCTCTACATCCAGTTTGCTCAAGGCTCCCTTCAGCAAGAGCTTGCCTTCACCATAGCCCTTGAGACCGATAATCTGATCGGGCACAAAACCATTGGCAAAGTGGAGCGGCAATCGCTCCATGCCCAGCTCGGCATCGAGATAGCCATCGCCCTCCGACTTATAAGTACCCTTTACGGTGCCCACTTCCTCGCCCTCGTAGGTCAGGAAGCCGTCTACATAGTGAGAGCCATCGCTCTTAGGCATATATACGAACTCGGAACCGACATCGCCCATCGGGCATTTCTCGTATACCAAGTTGTCTATCTTCAGGTTAGAAGACACGGAGAGGTCTTCCTTGGTCTGCACAATATGGAAGTCACCATCCATGACACCCTGGATATCAGGCATGTAAGGTATCACACTGAGCAGCTTGTCCAGATTGAATTTGCTCATGCTGACAGTAAGATCTTGCAGGGCATCCTCATTCTCATCATTGCTATAGATACGCACACCCATGCCTCCAGCCGCCTTCAACACAAGGTTAGCCGATACTCGGTCGTCATTGCCCAGCATCAGGTAGTTATCGTCATTGGCTGTAAACTTCTTATAACCCAGTACAGGATGGGTATCTATCAAGGAAATCTTGACGCCATTATCCAGCAAGAGCGCAGCCAAACCTACATCCACACCCAACTTGTTGTTGGCATCATAGATGCGGGCATCGATATTGGAGCCTTGCTCCTGCAGCTCGCCTTCCACCAATGCCTTGAACACATACTGTGGGTTGTTGCGATTATTTTGCACGCGAGCAGCATACTTGATGGTATCACCCTGCGTATGAATCAGGGCACGGATGGTATCCAGCTGAATGCCACTCGCCACCAAAGAGTCTACGTTCAGGTAACCATTCAGTCCAGTAATTGGCGATGCAGTCAAGTCCATGTCCACTGCCTTAAACTGATAGCCACAGTAATTGATAAATCGAGAGATGAAGTTGTCCTTGCCCGTAGAGAGATAAATATGTCCCAATGGGAACTGATTGCGTATCTTCACCTGGTCGATACGACGATTCTTCAGTTGCTTGACAAGCTCCTTTTGGAGTCCAGTGAGCCTATTCAAGAGCATCTGATAGCCACCATGCGCATCCATATTGAGATGGAAATCGCCACACGCTGCGATGGCATGGGTGGTATCTCTACGAGTGAAGATGTCAACATCCACACCCACAGGGCGATACACCGCATCAGGAGTCTTGATAGTAATATCGCTCATATTAGCCATCAGCTGATGGCTATCCTTCAAATTGGATTTCAAATCCACCACTCCACAAAGCGAAGCATTCACTGGCTTCTGGGTAATCTCGAAAAGATAGAGGTTGGCATCACGCACATCTGCCGTCAATGTGGCTTGCAGATTCTTGGAATGAGTCAATGCATCCAGGCTCACCAATCCCTTGAGATACTGGTTCTTGCTGTCCACATCGGCATGTATCTTGCCATTTGCCACATGAGCCACAGCCAAGATATTATCCAACTTGTACTTGTCATAATGCACATGGTTTACCTTAGCCTTGGCTTGTAGGCGCGTTCTTGGCGAGAGCATATCCACGCCCACGCCCTTAGCCTCCAGATTACCGGTAAAGGTATAGAGGTCTTGCTTAGGCAAGAAATGCTTAGCCTGCACATTGTGCGCCTGCACCTTAGCCTGATAAGCCAAACTGTTCATATCAAAACTGCCATCCTTGCGCATCTTGGCATCTACCTTGGCATCCAGCTTCACACTGCCTTTGCCTTCAGTGACGGCTAGCTTAGTAGCATACTTGGAGCCATTCGCCTGGATATTGCCCTGGATGCCTATGCCACTAGGGATGCGGATGTCTCGCATCAAGGATGGATCGAGCATCGCTGTCACAAAACCTAGATGGTAGGTGCGTGCCTTCAAGTTTACATTTGCCTTCAGTCGGCTCATGTCCATCATATTCGCCAGTTCGCCATCGGCGCTAAGTTGGAATGCCGTTGGCAGGTTTACCTTCAATCCCGAGAAGGACGCCTGCTGCATATTTCCCCTAAAAGTGCCTGCTACGTTCAATGGATAATAAGGCCACTGACGCTTCATTGGCTTAGGCAGGGCATCTCCAATAAAGAGGAAGAGATCTGATCTACCCACTGAGCCATCTATCTGCGCCATCAACTTGCCCGGATTCTTGTCGGCAAAGGCATCGAGGTCCATATCCACATGAGCCTTCAACTGAGATACGGGGGTACGGAGATAGATGTCGGGTAGTTGCAGCTTGAGCGAATCCATCACAAAGCGGCCAGCCAATTGATTGACGGCAAGTCCACACTTCTCTCGGAACTGTGCCTCCCTAATCTTGACATCCAACTTGGAATCGCAGAAATAGAAAGAATCAGCCTTCAATGCCATCTCTGCCAAGGCTAGATGATTGAAGTCCATGCCCGAAACGGGGCGTTCAAAATTATTGTCATAGTTTACTCGGCCTCCCTTCCAGTCCAAACTGCCCACTTGGTACAATCCCTTATACAAGTCGAGATAGGTGGTTTGGGCTTGGGCATCGCCAAAATAAGCATTTACCTGAAGGGTGTCTCCAGGCATGTGTAGGGTAAAGTCGGTGTTCTTTAGTTTTAGCTTTTGGATATTGATCTTCCAAAAATTGGAGCTCGGCGTTGTGTCTGGCGGAACGGTATCACTCAGTTCCACCGATAGCTTGGCATCCGAGATCAAGGCATGGTTCACGTTAACGTGCTCCTTGCCCAAGTCGATGCCATGTGCCATCAAACGCAAAGAGCCCACATCTCCCTTGATGCGAGCTTCATGGATAAAGTTGGTGGTGTTCACCTTCATGCGAGTGAAGTTGAGCTCGTCCACCATCACCTGGTTGCTAAAGAGCGGCAACAACTGCACGTCGACCACCATTCGCTGAATGTCGGCCACCGTGTCTTTCTTGTTGCGCAAAGCCAAATTGGGTTGAGTTTGCAGTGAATCAATGGGTTGCAGAACTTTTACGCCTTCCACGCCCAACTTTAGTGGGAAGACCAGTTCCACATGCTTCACTGAAATATCCATGCCCGTAGATTCAGAAGCGTAGGCAGCCACCTGCTTTACCGCCCAATTCTGCACGGGTGGCAAATAAAGCAACAGGGTGAGCAATAAGATGAGCAGCAATGGGGTCATGATGATACCCGCCACCCATTTTACATACTTCTTCATAAGCATGGATTCATTTAAAAGTTAAGGAGCAATAGCTCGCCATAGATTATCGTCGGGCAAAGGAGCCTCTACCACGATTTTCTCTTTAGATACTGGATGAACAAACTCTACACGATGAGAGAGGAGCGAGATGCTGCCATCGGCATTGCTGCGTGGCGAGCCATACTTCAAGTCGCCCTTGATAGGGCATCCCATCTTGGCTAGCTGGCATCTTATCTGGTGGTGTCTGCCTGTCATCAAGTTTACCTCCAGCAGGGTATAGTGGTCTGTATGTCCTATCACCTTATACTTCAGTATCGCCTTCTTCGAGTTCTTCACCTCATGGTCGTAAGCATAACTCTTGTTTTGTTTTTCGTTTCTCACTATCCAGTGGGTCAAAGTCGCCTCCGTCTCCCTAGGCATATTCTTCACAATGGCCCAATAGGTCTTGTGTACCTCGCCATCACGAAACATATTGTTGAGTCGGCTCAGCGCCTTGGAAGTCTTGGCAAATACCACGAGTCCTGAAACAGGACGATCAAGGCGATGCACCACGCCCAGGAACACATTGCCTGGCTTCTGGTACTTCTCCTTGATATACTGTTTCACAGTCTCCGAGAGAGGTTCGTCGCCGGTCTTGTCGCCCTGTACGATTTCACCACTTCTCTTAGAGACTATGATTATATGGTTGTCTTCGTAAACTACCTGCATGTTTTGTCTTTAGATAAAACTAGCTTGTGCAGATTACATGTTCATACCACCGTCGATCTGGATAACCTGGCCACTTACGTAGCTAGACATATCAGAAGCGAGGAAGAGACATACGTTAGCAATGTCCTCTACCTGACCACCACGGCGCAAAGGAATCTTCTTCATCCAGTCCTTGCGGATTTCCTCTGGCAACTGTGCTGTCATAGCTGTCTCGATGAAGCCAGGAGCCACAGCGTTAGCACGAACACCCTTAGGACCCAACTCCTGAGCGATAGACTTAGCAAGACCAATCATACCTGCCTTAGAAGCAGAATAGTTGCACTGGCCAGCGTTACCGTGTACACCTACTACAGAAGCCATATTGATGATAGAACCACCACGCTGACGTAGCATGATAGGAGAGCAAGCATGGATGAAGTTGAAAGCAGACTTCAAGTTTACGTTCAACACAGCATCCCACTGAGCCTCGCTCATACGAAGCATCAAACCGTCCTTAGTGATACCAGCATTGTTAACGAGGATATCAATAGAACCGAAGTCAGCATGAATCTGCTTAACTGTCTTCTCAGTCTCCTCAAAGTCAGCAGCATTACCTGCATAAGCACGGCAAGTTACGCCGAGAGCCTCAATCTCCTTGCGAGTAGCCTCCAAACCAGCAGCCATATCGTCGTTGAGTACGAGGTCTGTGAATGCGATGTTAGCGCCCTCAGAGGCGAACTTCATAGCGACAGCCTTACCGATGCCGCGAGCAGCACCTGTAATCAGGGCTGTCTTACCACTTAATAATCCCATTTCTTTTCTAATTTATTAATTTACAGTTATTTATATTCTTATCAAAATGATTTGCTGAAAATTTGCAGAGAACGAGTATTACAATTTCAACCCGGATTTGCCTAAAGCGCCATAAACTACCTTAGCTACCAAAGGTTTGCTCGACTCTACATTCAGACCATGACCGAGACGCCCATAGATAAATGGCACTTCCAAGCCCTTGATACAATAGTGAGTAATATCTGCCACCAGGTCGATATTATCAATATCAAACTCTCCATCTTCTTTACCTTCGGCATAAATCTTACGGAGAATCTCTATCTCATCCTCATCAAAGTTCTTGCGAGCCTTCTCCACCATCCATATATTGCGGAAAAATTCAGCGCGCAGATTACCATTACGCACCACCGTCTCCTTGATCATGCTGAGATGAGTATAGATCAATTCTATGATCTTATCCTGTGGTCGCATCTTACAGGAGGCAACCTCGTCCAACTTTTCAGATAGACGCTCCAATTCAGATTCTATCACTGCGTAATAGACATCTTCCTTTCTGCTAAAATAGGTATAAAGTGTACGACGTCCCTTGCCAGAAGCCACAGCAATATCATTCATTGTTGTATTGGCAATTCCGTTTTTGGCAAACAGTTGTCGAGCCACATCTACCAGTTTTTGTCTTGTTTTGGATATTGACATATCGAAGTACCTCCGTAGTTATTTAATTGCACATAAAATTATCTGTGTGCAAAATTAGCAGTTTTATTCGATATACGCAAATATTTAGTGTTAAATTTATAAATATTGCAAAAGAAAAAAGGCAAGAGAGTTATTTTCTAACTTCTTGCCTCTTTAATTGTTGCGGCGGCAGGACTCGAACGTGCGACCTCCAGGTTATGAGCCTGGCGAGCTACCAACTGCTCCACACCGCGATCTAATCAACTCATTTCTGAATTGCGAGTGCAAAGGTACTATTTTTTTCTGTAACTACCAAATATTTCATGAAGAATCTTTTGTTTTTAACCATATAGCTAGCGATTTTAACAGTTACTAACTAATAATTCACTATTTTACCAGCAAAATGACAAAACAGAGGGAATACGAGCAGTAAAGAAAGGGAAAGGAAAAAGTCCGACTATTCTCCATTTAAGAATAATCGGACTCTATCAAAATCAATTACTTTTTCAAAAGATTCATGACCTTCTCAAAATAGCGCTGGGTTCGCTTCACACTGTAGTGATTACCACCATTCCATGCACGTATGGCATGCTCTATGCTATTAAGAGGATTGTGGACTGACTGAATCAGGAGAAACATCTCCTTAGACTTAGCTACACTAAATCTATCAGCCAAGGTGTAACGCCTCTTGCTCTTTTTCTTCTTTAAGATATTATTACACTCAGCCACTAAGATTGGAGTAATCTGCATCACTCCTACAGAGTTTCCACTCTTTGCTCGAGGGTTGCCCTGACTCTCTACCTGGATAATCGCTTCCATCACTGGAGTCCAATCGAAATCGCTACTGGTAGAGGAACCATTTCCATTTGAATTTGCAGCCGACGCTGCATTCATTTCTAAAGTCAGCATCAACATGCCAACCAACATCATTGTTATTCTCTTCATATTATTTGTTTTATGGAACCTGAAAAGCTGAACTACAACATCAGTGATTTCGCGGTGGC
>URLG01000055.1 GCA_900548535.1 Candidatus Segatella intestinihominis
GGGAGGAGAAGGCTAAGGATTTGGCTGCTCGCTTCATCAAGAACTTCAAGAAGTACGAGACAAACGAGGCTGGTAAGGCTCTCGTTGCTGCTGGTCCACAGCTCTAATTCTCGGTTCGCAAGAATCAGAAATAGGCTTCTATTCGACACATCGAATAAAACCAAATATTATGGAATCCCGTTTCTCGCAAGAGGAGCGGGATTTCTTCGTTTTTAGCCCATTTGGGCACTGCTAATCACTAAAAAACTTAAAAAACGGGGGTAAAATGAATAATTTGCATAATAATAAGGAGAAAATGGCTGATTTTTGAAGAATTCTCAGTAAATTTGCAGCTAAAAATATAAATTGGATAGAATGAAAAGGAAGTTTTTAGCTTTCGTTGTGCTGCTTGCAGCCACTTTGTCGCTCTCTTCATGCTTGAGCAGCGACGACGATACAAACGTAGAATATACACATGACACTGCCATTACGGCTTTCTCTCTTGGTTCGCTCGATCGCTATACCAAGACTGCTGCGGGAAAGGATACCCTGCTCAAGTCGAATGTCACTGGCTCTAATTATAAATTTTATATAGATCAGGCTACACGCCAAATCTATAACCCGGATTCCTTGCCATGTGGGGTGAGGGATACCGCCGTATTGGCTACTATCACCAGCAAGAATAGCAGCCCTATTCTCTTGATGGATATCGACAAGACCGACTCTATCACGGGTTATTACTCTAGCTCCGATTCCATCAACTTCTCTAAGCCACGCTTTATCCGTGTGTATAACAACGACTTCACGGCTTATGCTACATACAAGATAACTGTCAATGTGCATAAGGAGCTGCCTAATGTGTTCAATTGGCAACCTAAGGCTCAGCTCAATGCCCAGCTCCTGGCGCTACAAGACATGAAGGCAGTGGCACTGGGCGGCTATGTGTATGTATTCGGAAAGGCTGGCGGCGAGATGAAAATCTACAAGACAGCCATCACCGATGGATTTGCTTGGGATGAGGTGGAGACCAATGTGGCTTTCGCTGAGAATGACTATCAGAATGCCGTGGTTATGGACGGCAGCCTCTATATGCTCAGCGACGGAAAGGTATATGCATCTACTGATGCTGAGAACTGGACCGCCCAGGGCAGCGACGCATCTCTCCAGCAGTTGATTGGTGCCAGCAGCAAGTATCTCTATGCCTATACCGAGGCAGGCATCTCTGTATCCAAGGACCAGGGAGCTACATGGACAGCACAGACATTGGACAAGGCACAGACTTATCTGCCTACGCAGAACCTCTCCCTCTCGGCTGCCACCATCCGCTCTACCAAGAATGCGGAGCACTTGATGCTGATGGGTACACGTGATGAGGCTCTGAGCGATACCATCGCCACCATCTGGACTCATACCGCCGACCTGGATGCTACCACCGACAATGAGTGGAACTACTTTGAGTTGGATAAGAATCAACCTTACAAGATGCCAAAACTGGATGAGGTGATGACTTGTGCGGCTGATACGGGCTTTGTGGCTCTTGGCAGCAACGCCAAGTGGTATAAGAGCACAGACAATGGACTGACTTGGAAGGTGGATAACCTGGTAAGCATGCCTATGGAATTCTCCAAGACGGCTCGTTTCGGTTTCTGCCGTGATGAGAACAAGTACTATTGGGTCATCAGCAACGGTTATGTATGGAAGGGCAGATTTAACCGTGATGGCTGGCGCAAGGAATAAGACAACGGGATAGGAAACGATAGCCCTATATAATATAATAAGGTGTAAAAACAGAAGATGGCAAAAGTCAGACACTTCCTCTTGGTGGCGGCTCTGGTGCTGATGGGCACTGCGGCTAGCGCACAAGACGACCCGCAATATCGACTGGAGATAGGTGCGGGCGTAGGAACCGTGGCATACGAGGGCGACTTCAATGGAAGCATCCTGAAGAATATGCAACCGATGGCAGCCATCGTGGGAAGATATAACTTCGACCCTTATAAGGACTTGAGACTTAACATCGGACTAGGAAAGATCAAAGGCTCCTCTGGCAAGGTGGATACCTATTATCCCGATTACGCCAAGCAGGCTTATTCATTCAGCCATACGCTGGTGGATGCGAGCCTGGTGTTTGAGTATAACTTCTGGCCTTACGGCACGGGACGAGACTATCGAGGAGCCAAGCGACTGGTGCCTTACGTGTTCGGTGGTCTGGGTGCCACATACGTAAAGGGACATGAAAAGAATGTGTTTGCCGCCAATGTGCCTCTGGGCTTTGGCGCAAAATATAAGATAAACGAACGACTGAACGTGGGGCTGGACTGGACCATCCACTTCTCGCTGAGCGATGAACTGGACGGCGTGAAAGATCCCTACTGGGTGAAGAGCAGCGGAGCCTTCAAGAACACCGACTGCTACTCGATGCTGCAAGTATCGTTGACCTATAGTTTCAGTGCAAAATGTAAAACCTGTAATAAAGAAGAATGATGGATCAACTGGATATGAAAAGAATACCAGAACATATCGCTATCATCATGGATGGTAACGGACGCTGGGCAACAGAGCGAGGCAAAGAAAGAAGCTACGGTCATCAGGCTGGAGTGGAAACCGTGCGTCGCATCACCGAGGAGTGTACCCGTCTGGGTGTGAAGTATCTCACCCTCTACACCTTCTCTACCGAAAACTGGAATCGCCCTGCCGACGAAATCGCCGCCCTCATGGGACTGGTGCTCACATCGCTCGAAGACGAGATCTTCATGAAGAACAATGTGCGCTTCCGTGTCATTGGCGACATCAAGCGATTGCCACAGCAGGTGCAAGACAAATTGCAGGAAACCATGGAGCATACGGCCAAGAATGACGCCATGACCATGGTGGTGGCTCTGAGCTACTCATCAAGATGGGAAATCATGAACGCCATGAAACTTACCGTCAAGGAAGCCCTGCAGCATGGCTCTACCTACGAGCAGATAGAAAGCCTGCTGACAGAGGAAAACTTCGAGAAGCACCTGGACACTAGTTTCATGCCAGATCCAGACCTCTTGATTCGTACGGGTGGCGAGGTACGCATCAGCAACTACCTGCTCTGGCAGATAGCTTACTCGGAGCTCTACTTCTGCGACACATACTGGCCCGACTTTGATGCAGAAGACCTGCACAAGGCCATCGCCAGCTACCAGAACCGCCAGCGCCGATTTGGCAAGACCGAGGCTCAGGTGGAGGAAGAGGAGGAGAGCAAGTAAGATCTCTCCATACGGACATAATATAAGAAAGATAAAAGCATATCATATATATAATAAGGTATAAATGAACAAGATAAAAAAGATTTTCATCCTGCTGTTCGGCGTAATGGCAAGTATGCAGATTCAAGCACAAGATAAAATCGTGCATCCCGACATCTCGTATGCCGGTACCCCTAGAACTCTGACGATAGGCGGTATCAACGTATCGGGTGTGGAAGGCTACGAGGACTATGTGCTCACGGGCATCTCTGGACTTAGCGTAGGCGAGGAAATAACCGTGCCTGGCGATGAGATTACCAATGCCGTGAAACGCTATTGGAAGCATGGACTCTTCTCTAAGGTTGCCATCGCTGCCGACTCTATCGTGGGAGAGAAACTCTATCTGCACATCTATCTCGCTGTGCGCCCTCGCATCTCCAATATCAACTATATCGGACTGAAGAAGAGCGAACGCGAGGACATGGAGCAGAAACTGGGTATGGTAAAGGGTACTCAGGTAACACCAAATATGCTGGACCGTGCCAAGATTCTTGCCAAGAAATACTTCGACGACAAGGGATTTAAGAATGCTGACATCCAAATCAATCAGCGTGACGACGTAGCCAACAAGGGACAGGTAATCCTGGACGTGGTGGTAGACAAGAAGGAGAAGATCAAGGTGCATCAGATTACGATCGATGGCAATGAGAAACTCTCCGACCGCAAGATCAAGGGTGGATTCTTCTCTAAGGGAGCCTTCGCCAAGACCCATGAGGCTGGCAAGTTTGCCACTTTCTTCAAGTCTAAGAAGTTTACCCCTGAGCGTTGGAAGGAAGATAAGCAGAAACTTATCGACAAATACTATGAGTATGGTTATCGCGACGCACAAATTCTGGAAGATAGCGTGACCAACTTTGACGAGAAGCATGTCAATGTATATATCAAAGTAGACGAGGGTAAGCAATACTTCCTGCGCAACATCAACTGGGTGGGCAATACCGTATACTCTACCGACTATCTGAATGCCGTGCTCGGTATGAAGAAGGGTGATGTGTACAACCAGAAACTCTTGCACAAGCGCTTGAACGAGGATGATGATGCCGTGGGCAACCTCTATTATAACAATGGATATGTGTTCTCTAACATCAATCCTGCCGAGATTAATATCGACGGCGACTCCATCGACTTGGAGATGCGTGTACAGGAGGGACCTCAGGCTTACTTGAGCCATGTACGTATCAATGGTAACACCCGATTGTATGAAAACGTGGTGCGCCGTGAGCTTCGTACTAAGCCAGGCGACCTCTTCTCTAAGGATGCCCTGATGCGTTCGGCTCGTGAGTTGGCTTCTATGGGACACTTCGATGCAGAGAAGGTGAGCCCAGACGTAAAGCCTAACTATGAGGATGGTACAGTAGACGTGAACTGGAACTTGGAGCAGAAGAGCAATGACCAGATAGAGTTCTCACTGGGTTGGGGACAGACGGGTGTCATCGGCCGTATCGGACTGAAGCTGAACAACTTCTCCATGGCTAACCTCTTCAACAAGAACAAGGAGCATCGTGGCATCATGCCTATCGGCGATGGCGAGGTGCTGAGCATCGGTGCACAGACCAATGGTACTTACTATCAGTCATATAACGTAAGCTACTCTACCAACTGGTTTGGTGGCAAGCGCCCTATCCAGTTTAGCGTGGGTGCCTACTATAGTAAGTCGACCGACGTGTCAAGCAACTACTACAACAGTGCCTACATGAACAACTACATGAGTTATATGTACGGTTACGGTAATAGTTACTATAACAACTATGAGAATTATTACGATCCAGATAAGTATATCCAGATGCTGGGTCTGAGCCTGGGATGGGGTAAGCGACTCCGCTGGCCAGATGACTATTTCACACTGTCAGTGCAGTTGGCATACCAGCGCTACATGATGAAGAACTGGAGCTATATGCTGATGCAGAATGGTAATGCCAACAACTTGAACATCACCATCGCTCTGAATCGTACTTCTACAGATAACCAACTCTTCCCACGTCGTGGTTCAGAGTTTGAGGCAAGTGTGAACCTTACTCCACCATGGAGTGCGTTCGACCACAAGGACTACAAGAACCTTGCCACCAACGCCAACTCTCCTACCTACTCAAAGGAGCAGCAGGAGAAGTACAGATGGATAGAATATCACAAGTGGAAGTTTAAGGCTAAGACATATACCGCTTTGACCGAAGGTCAGAAGTGCTTCGTCTTGATGACTCGAGTAGAGCTCGGCTTGCTGGGCTCTTACAACAAGTACAAGAAGAGTCCGTTCGAAACCTACTATGTGGGTGGTGATGGTATGAGTGGCTACTCATCATATTATGGTGAAGAGACCATCGGACTTCGTGGTTATGAGAATGGTTCCGTATCCTATAGCCCAACCACAGGTTATTATGCTTACGCATACGACCGCTTCTCATTGGAGCTCCGCTATCCATTCCTCTTGGGTAATACCACCATTTATGGTTTGGGATTCGTAGAGGGCGGTAATGCTTGGTATGATACCAAGAAGTTTAACCCATTCAGCATGAAGCGTAGTGCCGGCCTTGGTGTGCGCATCTTCTTGCCAATGGTAGGTTTGATGGGTATCGACTGGGCTTACGGTTTCGACAAGGTATGGAATGGCAGTAGCTACAAGAAGGGTGGAAGCCAGTTCCACTTCATCTTGGGTCAGGAATTCTAAAGCTTTGAACATTGAACTTTGAGATTTGGACATTATGATTACTCGTCTAGCAACGTTTTTTTCATAAGATTAGAATATCAAAGTTCAATGTGATACATATCATAAAGTTCAAAGTTCAAATTTCAAAGTTCAAAGGAAATGAAGAAAATAGTATTGATGCTGGTGATGGCTGTAGCAGCCATCTCAGCACATGCACAGAAATATGCATTGGTAGATATGGAGTATATCTTGAAGAATATTCCAGCTTATGAGCGCGCCAATGAGCAGCTGAACCAGGCTAGCCGAGTATGGCAAGCTGAGGTGGAGGCTCTGAATATGGAGGCAAGCACGCTGTATAAGAACTATCAGAACGAGGTGGTGTTCCTGTCTCAGGAACAGAAGAAGGCTAAGCAGGATGCCATCATGCAGAAAGAGAAGGAAGCCAGCGACCTGAAGAAAAAATATTTTGGTGCCGAGGGCGAACTCTACAAGAAGCGTGAGGCGCTGATGGGACCTATCCAGGAAGAAATCTACAATGCGGTGAAGGAGATCTCGGATCTTCGTGGTTATTCGCTCGTTTTGGACAGAGCCAGCAACAATGGCATCATCTTTGGCTCGCCAAAAATAGATATTAGCAACGAAGTGCTCCAAAAATTAGGTTATTCCAAATAATAGTTGTATATTTGCAGCCGATTGGGAACATAAGCCCCATGTAGGCTGTATGTAAACATAAAAATGAATTAATAATTAAACAAAGAATAGAACAATGAAAAAGCTTATTTTAATGTTGATGCTTTGCGCACCAATGACAATGATGGCTCAGAAGTTTGGTAAGGTCAATACACAGCAGATTATGCAGTCTTTGCCAGACGTAGCTAAGGCTAACGGTGAGATGGAAGCTCTCCAGAAGCAGAAGGAGAATGACTTGAAGTCTATGCAGGATGAGTTGCAGCGCAAGGCTGACGAGTATCAGAAGGGTGCTAGCACTATGAACGCTACTGCTAAGCAGCAGAAGGAGACTGAGCTCCAGACTCTTCAGCAGAAGATTCAGCAGGCTTACCAGGATGGTCAGCAGGAGTTGCAGAAGAAGAGCAGCGAGTTGATGCAGCCTATCGTAGCTAAGGTTCGCACTGCTATCGAGACTGTAGGCAAGGAAGGTGGCTATACATTCATCTTTGAGGATGGCGCTGCTGTTTACACTGGTACCAATGTGGTAGACGTAACCAAGGCTGTACAGGCTAAGATTAAGTAAAAGTTATCTTGAAATAACAGCAAAAGGGCAGGCACAAGTGCTTGCCCTTGTTTCTCTAATATATATAATAAGGTATAACGCATCATGAAAAAGAATTTCTTACTAGTGGCTTTCGCTCTCATCTCTATGATGGCTTCAGCCCAACAGACTGCTGCAACTGCTATGCAGACTTCGACTCCTGCACAGCAATCTACAGGTTTACGCTTTGGCTACTTCAGCTTTGAGCAAGTTTTTCATACCATGCCTGGCTACACCATAGCCAAGCATCATATGGACGAACTTCGTGCTAAGTATGACGAGGAAACCAAGCGCGCAGAGAACGAGTTCAACGCCAAGTATGAGGAATTTCTTGACGGTCAGCGCACTTATGCCAAAACTATCTTGGAGAAACGACAGGCAGAACTTCGTGACTTGATGGAGAAGAATGTAGCCTTCAAGGCTGAGGCTGCACGCCTCTTGAAGCAGGCTGAGCAGAATGCGTATGCTCCGCTGCAGGCTCGCATCAATGAGGAAGCACAGAAGATAGGAAAGGAGAAGGGATTTGCCTTTATCCTGAATACTGACAATAACGCCGCACCTTATTTGAGTGCTGAGATGGGTGAGGATATTACAGCTGTGCTGAAGGAGAAACTGCAATGATACTGCCAACTAATCCCGGACCTATAGGCATCTTCGATTCTGGTTATGGTGGTCTTACCATCCTCCATGGATTGCGTCAGGTGTTGCCACAGTATGATTATATGTATCTGGGCGACAATGCTCGTGCCCCGTACGGCTCACGCTCGTTTGAGGTGGTGTATAAGTTTACCCGCCAAGCCGTGCTGAAACTCTTCTCTATGGGGTGCCATCTGGTTATCTTGGGTTGTAATACCGCTTCGGCTAAGGCCTTGCGCTCTATCCAGCAGAGGGATATTCCGGAACTGGATCCTGATCGCCGTGTGCTGGGCATCATTCGACCAACTGCCGAGGTGATAGGCAATCTTACCAAGAGTCGCCACGTGGGTATCCTGGCTACCGAGGGAACCATCAAGAGCGAAAGTTACCAGATGGAGATAGGTAAGCTATGGCCGGATATCCAAGTGAGCGGAGTGGCTTGTCCTTTATGGGCTGCCATCGTAGAGGCAAACGAGGCTGATAGCCCAGGTGCCGACTACTTTGTGAAGAAGCGCATTGACCAGCTGATGCGCAAGGACGCAGACATAGACACCATCATCTTGGGATGTACTCATTATCCTTTGCTGATGAGTAGCATCGTAAAGAATATCCCCGATGGGGTAAGGGTTGTACCGCAAGGGCAATATGTGGCAAATAGCCTGAAGGATTACTTGAAGCGACATCCACAGATGGAGCAGATGGTTACCAAGCAAGGCTCTTGCCAATATCTCACCACGGAAAGTGAGGAGAAATTTAAGGAGTCTGCACAAATCTTCCTGCATGAGCGGGTGGATGTGACGCATGTAGACCTTGAATAATGAATAATTTATAATTAAGAATTTATAATTATGCAAGAAACAAGACAAAACCGTATATCAAGACTTCTCCAGAAGGAGTTGAGTCTTATCTTCCAGTCGCAAACACGCATGATGCATGGCGTGATGGTAAGCGTGACCAAGGTTCGCGTGAGCCCAGACCTCAGCATCTGCACTGCTTATCTGAGCGTATTCCCATCAGAGAAGGGTGAGGAAATCTTGAAGAATATCAATGCCAATGAGAAGACGATTCGTTTCGACTTGGGCAAGAAGGTAAGAAATCAGCTGCGTATCATACCAGAATTGAGATTCTTCCTGGATGATAGTCTCGACTATCTGGAGCGCATCGACGAATTGTTGAAGAAGTAAGATTGTAGTAGAAGTTAAGTTAAGACAGAAACATGAATTTTCCTTTTTTTGTGGCTCGTAGGTATCTCTTCTCCAAGAATAGTACGCATGTAATTAATGTCATCAGTTCTATCTCCGTGATAGGTGTGGCTGTGGCTACGATGGCGCTCGTCATCGTGCTGAGCGTATTTAATGGCTTCCATGACTTGGTGGCTACGCTCTTTACTAGCTTTGACCCGCAACTGAAGGTGGTTCCTGTGGAGGGGAAAACGGCTCCTGCTGATGATCCTATCCTGACCCAGATAAGACAATTGCCTCAGGTGGATGTTGCCACGGAGACTGTGGAAGACCAAGCCTTGGCGGTATATCAAGGCAGGCAGGCGATGGTGAAGATCAAGGGTGTGGACGACAACTTTGCTGAGATGTCGCATATCACAGACATCTTGTATGGTGATGGCACATTCTCTCTTCATGCCGCTAATTTGCAGTATGGTACACTGGGCATCCGACTGGCTCAAACACTAGGTGTCGGAGCGCAATGGGATGGCTTCCTCAAAATATATGCTCCGAAGAAGGAAGGACAACTTGTGGATATGGCTAATCCAAGCGATGGATTTGTGGCGGATTCTCTGAATTCCCCAGGTGTCCTATTCGCAGTGAAACAATCGAAGTATGATAAGAATTATATCGTAACATCTATCTCCTTTGCTCGCAACTTGTTTGGCCAGCAAGGCATGGTGTCTGACTTAGAGATAAGACTTAAGCCTGGTAGCAATCTGGATGCCGTGAAAGAAGAAATGCAGCAGATAGCAGGCTCGAAATATCGGGTGCTCGATCGTTTTGAACAGCAGGAAGATACGTTCAAGATTATGTCGATAGAAAAGCTAATGGCTTATATCTTCTTGACATTTATCTTGGTTGTGGCATGTTTCAACATCATCGGCTCGCTATCCATGTTGATTATTGACAAGAAGAACGATGTGGTAACTTTGCGCAATCTTGGAGCCAATGACAAGCAGATAACACGCGTGTTCCTATTTGAAGGTAGAATGATAGCCGTGATAGGTGCCGTGATAGGTATTGGCTTGGGATTGCTGCTCTGCTTGTTGCAGCAGCAGTATGGATTTGTAAGACTGGGCGACTCAGAGGGCTCATTTATAGTGGATGCTTATCCTGTGAGTGTGCATTATACAGATGTAGCCATTATCTTCTTTACGGTGATAGCCGTTGGCTGGCTTGCCGTTTGGTATCCAGTAAGAGCATTGAGCAAGAGATTGCTGAGCTAATAGAATAAAGAAAAGAGCCTTGGTTGTTGTGATGCAACCAAGGCTCTTTCCTTATTTTTCCCGAATGCTTTCTTTATTTCTTCCTAATCAGTGTGAGACCATCACGTAATGGCAGAATGACTACTTCTACTCGTGGGTCTTTTGCTATTAAGTCGTTGAAGGCCTTGATGCCTTTCGTTTGGTGGTCTCTGTCATAAGCCGGGTCAATGACGTGACCATCCCAAAGCGTATTGTCGGCAAGTATGTAGCCACCGGGATTCATGATGCTCAGCACCATCTCGTAGGTTTCGATATAGGTGCGCTTGTCGCCATCTACAAAAGCCATGTCAAACATGACACCTAATTTGGGGGCTTCTATATTGGCATCGCCAATGCGGAAGTCTATCTTGTCAGCAACATCTGAACCTTCTATCCATGGACGGGTGAAATCTTCCATCTCATCATTGATTTCGAAAGTATAGAGCTTGCCTCCTTCTTCCAATCCTTGGGCTAGGCAGATGGCGCTATAGCCACTAAACGTTCCCACCTCAAGAATGTTCTTGGGGCGTATCATCTGCACCAGCATCTTTAATAGACGACCTTGAATGTGACCGCTAGCCATTCGCCCATGTATGGTGTGGATATTCGTGGCACGATACAGGCGATATAGATAGTCGCCCTCTGGTTCGATGTGCTGGCAGATGTACTGGTCGATGAGTTCAGTCTCTGTCATATTACTTCTGTGCTAGAATACCAGCAATGGCAAGGTCGTAAGAGGCAAGCCCGAAACCGCAAATAACTCCCAGACAAGCACATGAAATGTAAGAATGGTGGCGGAACTCCTCGCGCTTGTGTACATTGGAAATATGTACTTCTACTACAGGGCACTTCAAGCTGCGGATACAGTCTTGCAGGGCGATGCTGGTATGGGTATAGGCGCCAGCATTGAGTACTACGCCATCATAAGAGAAACCTACTTCCTGCAACTTATTGATGAGCTCGCCCTCAATGTTGCTTTGGTAGTATTCTATCTCTATGTCTGGATACTTGGCCTTCAATTTGGGAAGATAACTCTCAAAAGAATTGCTGCCATAGATACCTGGCTCTCTTACGCCAAGGAGGTTCAAATTAGGACCATTGATAATTTGTATCTTCATAATTTGCTCGTTTTATTATTTTTTTGTAATTTTGCAACATATCTTATGCAAAGGTAAGAATAAAAATGGAAACAAGCAAGAAAAAAGGAAATGAATTTGTCAAGAACTATATGAGATACCTCAAGTTGGAGCGAAATTACTCGCAAAATACGCTTGAGGCATATTATCATGACTTGATGTTTCTTATAGAATATGCTGAGCAGAATCAGCTTTCACTCTTGGATATTAAGTTGGAAGACTTGGAAACTTTCTCTGCAAGCCTTCATGATAAGGGGATTGCCGCTCGTTCGCAAGCGCGCATATTGAGTGGTATCCGGTCATTTTATCGCTTTCTGGTGTTGGATGATTATATCAAGAGTGATCCTACAGAACTGTTGCCTTCTCCCCAAATCGGTTTGCATCTTCCGGAATATTTGTCGGTAGAGGAAGTGGATTTGCTGGAAGATGCCATCGACCGTACCAAATGGGAGGGACAGCGTAATAGGGCAATTATAGAAACTCTCTTTTCTTGCGGCTTGCGTGTGTCGGAACTTGTGAATCTGAAAATCAGTGATATGTTTGAGGAAGAAAAGTTTATCCGTGTCTTGGGCAAGGGAAGCAAGGAACGCTTGATTCCGATATCTGATAAAGCATTGAAGGAGATTCATCTTTGGTTTCTAGACAGAAACTTGATGAAGATTAAGCCTGGCGAGGAAGACTATGTCTTTCTGAATCGTCGTGGTGCTCATCTTACTCGCAATATGATATTGATTATGATCAAGAATGCGGCACTGGATGCAGGAATCAAGAAAACCATTTCGCCGCATACCCTGCGCCATAGCTTTGCCACTGCACTCCTGAAGGGAGGGGCTGATCTGAGAGTGATACAGGAACTGTTGGGGCATGAAGACATCGGAACAACGGAAATCTATACGCATATCGAAACGTCTGATTTGCGAGAGGCAATTTTGTTCCATCATCCTCGGAATATCAAGAAATAACTACCCGAATGTTCTAAATATGCCCCTATCAGAGCCGAAAATCAGAATTTTCTAAAGAAAAGTGGCGTAATCTGAAAAAATATGCGTAACTTTGCAGCCGCAAAATAATGAATATCAATAATTAAAAGACAACAAAGGAGAAAATATGGCATATTTGTTTTCATCAGAATCAGTTTCTGAAGGACATCCAGATAAAGTTTCTGACCAGATTTCAGATGCGTTGCTCGACCAGTTCTTGGCTTACGATGACCATGCTCACTGTGCTATCGAGACCTTCTGTACCACGGGTCAGGTGGTAATCATGGGTGAAGTTCGCTCTAATGTCTATGTAGACTTGCAGACCATTGCTCGCAAGACCATTAAGAAAATAGGCTATACCAAGAGTGAATATCAATTTGACGGCGACTCTTGTGGTGTGCTTACTGCTATCCACGAGCAGAGTGATGACATCAATCGTGGCGTGAGCCGTGAGGAAGATGAAAATCAGGGCGCAGGCGACCAGGGTATGATGTTTGGCTATGCAACCAATGAGACCGACAACTACATGCCGGTATCTCTCGGCTTGGCACAGCTCATCATGCGTATTCTCGCTGATATCCGTAAGGAGGGTAAGGTGATGACTTATCTCCGTCCAGACTCTAAGAGCCAGGTTACCATCGAGTACTCAGATGATAATATCCCACAGCGCATCGATACCATCGTGGTTTCTACTCAGCATGATGACTTCATCAAGAAGGCAAACGGTGAGGATGACGATGAGGCTATGCTTGCCAAGATTCGTGAGGATGTAATCAATATCTTGATTCCACGTGTGAAGACTCACTTGAGCGATAAGGTGTTGGCTCTCTTCAATGATGACATCAAGTACTTCGTGAACCCTACAGGTAAGTTTGTGATTGGTGGTCCTCATGGAGATACTGGTCTTACAGGTCGTAAGATTATCGTGGATACTTATGGTGGCAAGGGCGCTCATGGTGGTGGTGCCTTCTCTGGCAAGGACAGCAGTAAGGTAGACCGCTCGGCAGCTTATGCAGCTCGCTATATTGCCAAGAATATGGTGGCTGCTGGTGTGGCAGACGAGATGCTGGTACAGGTAAGCTATGCCATCGGTGTGGCTGAGCCAGTAAGCATCTATGTTAATACCTATGGTCGTAGCCATGTAGATATGACAGATGGCGAGATAGCCAACAAGATAGCAGAGATGTTTGATCTTCGCCCTAAGGCTATTGAGCGCCAGCTGAAGTTGCGTCAGCCAATGTTCCTGGAAACAGCGGCATACGGTCACATGGGACGCAAGAATGAAGTGGTAGAGAAAACCTTCACAAGCCGCTATCATGAGGCAAAGACTATAAAGGTAGAACTCTTTACTTGGGAAAAACTAGACAAGGTAGACGATATTAAGAAAGCTTTTGGGCTATAAAGAATGGTGCAGCAAGCAGATTCTATATTGACAGAGCCGGCACTTGAGGCAGAAGAACAGCAGCAAGTGCAGAAGCAACAGGGCAGCCAACTCACTCCAAGACAGGTGTTGAGTTGGCTGCCTAAGAATGCGACGCCTGCTCAGCAAGACTCTATGATCCGCGCCCATATCAAGCCTTGTGAGATTACTCACTGGAGCTTGATGCCCGATACGCTGCATCTGCCAGGGCATAAACCAGGCAAGAGCTTGCGTGACGTGAGCCTTCCTCAGTATTATCGCGAGTCTTTTTTCTCGAAGGATTCGCTTTTCCATCCTGAGTTGAGGGGCGGCCGTTTGGGCGTGGCAGGAGATCCTGTGCCTTATACGGTGGCAGGAGATAATTTTATCTCTTCCATTCTCTTGCTATGCTTCGTATTGGCATGTGTGGCATTCAGCAGAAGTCAGCAGTTTATCATTCGTCAAGCTAAAAACTTCTTCCGCTTGCCTTCATTCGGTACTACGGAGGTGACGGAGACGAGTAACGAGATAAGATTTCAATTCTTTTTCGTGCTGCAAACTTGTTTGCTCATAGCTATCGGTTTTTTCATCTACTCTAGGGCTTCTATCAGCGACACCTTTACCATAGACCAGTATCAGGTAATCAGCATATATGCAGCCTGTGTGGCAAGTTATTTCTTACTGAAAACTTTGCTTTATGTCATATCCGGATGGGTGTTCTTTGACAAGAAAAAAAATGTACAATGGCTCAAGTCGTTTCTGTTCTTGATATCTACTGAAGGGGTGGCTTTGTTCCCAGTGGTCATGCTACTGTCATATTTCAATTTGGCACTTCAAGTAGCGGTGATTTATACCCTCGTAGTATTAGGAATAGTTAAAATATTGACATTTTACAAGATATACCTTATCTTTTTTAAAAGAAATGGAGTGTTTTTGCAAATATTTTTGTACTTTTGTGCACTCGAAGTGGTACCATTGCTCGCCCTATGGGGTGGGCTAGTATTAATCAGTCATTATCTGAAAATAAACTTTTAAGACAAAATGATAAAGAAGATTTTAGTTTCTCAGCCAAAACCAGCAAGTGAGAAATCACCTTACTACGACATCCAGAAAGAAATGGGAGTTGAGTGCGTATTCCGCCCATTCTTCAAGGTAGAGGGACTTACAGCGAAGGAATTCCGTCAGCAGAAGATTAATTTGCTTGACTATACTGCAGTCGTTTTTACATCGCGTCACGCAGTGGACAACTATTTTAAGTTGGCAAAGGAGATGCGCATCACCATCCCTGAGGACATGAAGTATTTTTGTGTCATTGAGACGATTGCCCTCTATATCCAAAAGTATGTACAGTATCGCAAGCGCAAGGTGTTCTTTGGCGAGACTGGTAAGATAGATGGCTTGATGGCACAAATGACTCGCCACAAGAATGAGAAGTATCTCGTTCCATTGAGCAGTGTTCATAATGATGATATTGCTAATCTTCTTGATGAGAAGAAACTGCATCACACTGAGTGCGTGATGTATCGCACAGTGAGCAATGATTTCTCTGAGGAGGAGGTGAAGAACTTCGATTATGATATGATGGTGTTCTTCAGCCCTACTGGTGTGAAGGCTCTCAAGAAGAACTTCCCTGATTTCAAGCAGGGCGATATTGCATTGGCTGCTTTTGGTGAAGCTACTGCCAAAACCGTGGCTGATGAAGGACTGCGCCTTGACTTGGCTGCTCCTAGCAAGGAGTTCCCATCTATGACAGGTGCGCTGAAAGACTATCTGAAACGTCATAACAAGTAGAAAACAAGTTAAAGTAATAATTGATGTCAATTAACAAGGTATATACATTTGCTAAGGAAGAGCATCTTTGCCGACTGGCATATATAGAGCAGCTCTTTTCTGGTCAGGCTGAAACTTTCATGGTTTGGCCAGTGAGAATGATATGCCTATTGGTTGATAAGAAGAGTGAGAGCGATGCTGCGACACAAGTAATGGTTAGTGTGTCTAAAAGATACTTTAAGCATGCTGTGGATCGCAATCGTGTAAAGCGACAGTTGCGTGAGAGCTTTCGGCTCAACAGGCTGGACCTAATGGAATGGCTGCAACAGCATCCACAGAAACAACTCTGGGTGGCTTTTGTTTGGCAGGACGAGAAACTGCATGATTCTGCTGATGTGAAAAAGGCAATAGTAAAACTCTTGGGCCAGTTGACTGATAGACTGACTCCAGAAGGTATTCTTAAGCCTAAGAACAAAAAGAGCAAATCATGATGCAGGTGTTTCGTCTGTTGATGAATGGAGTGCGCCAATTACTTATATGGGTATTGGTGTTGCCTATACTTTTTTATCAAAAGTGTATCACTCCCTATACTCCGCCTTCGTGTCGCTTTCAGCCTACTTGCTCGGAATATGCAAGACAAGCCATCTTGAAGCATGGACCCTTTAAGGGACTAGCTTTAGCGATATGGCGCATCTTGAGATGCAATCCATGGGGTGGTTCGGGCTATGACCCCGTACCGTAAGTTTCCGACTATGTGTTGGGCCCCTTCACATATTATATAATATAATAAAGAATCACATTCGATGGCAAAAAATTTTGTTGAAGAATTGAAATGGCGTGGTATGCTGGCTCAGATGATGCCAGGTACTGAGGAATATCTCAACACCCACATGGTGTCTGCCTATCTCGGAACTGACCCTACTGCAGACTCTCTGCACATTGGTCACCTTTGCGGTATCATGATGTTGCGTCACTTGCAGCGTTGTGGTCATAAGCCATATTTGCTCGTAGGAGGTGCTACAGGTATGATTGGCGACCCTTCTGGCAAGAGCCAGGAGCGTAATCTGCTCGACTCTGAGACTCTCTATCATAACCAGGAAGCTATCAAGAAGCAGGTGGCTAAGTTCCTCGACTTCGATGGCTCTGAGCCTAACAAGGCTGAGATGGTCAACAACTACGACTGGATGAAGGACTTCACCTTCCTCGACTTTGCTCGTGAGGTGGGTAAGCACATTACCGTCAACTATATGATGGCTAAGGACAGCGTGCAGAAGCGCTTGAACGGTGAGGCTCGTGATGGTTTGTCATTCACAGAGTTCACTTACCAGTTGCTTCAGGGTTACGACTTCCTCTATCAGTATCAGAAGTATGGCGTTCGCCTTCAGCTTGGTGGTAACGACCAGTGGGGTAACATGACTACCGGTACTGAGTTGATTCACCGTACATTAGGTAACGATGCAGAGTGCTTCTGCCTCACTTGTCCTTTGATTACCAAGGCAGACGGCAAGAAGTTCGGTAAGACAGAGAGCGGTAACATCT
>URLG01000056.1 GCA_900548535.1 Candidatus Segatella intestinihominis
CCAAAGCGTACAGTTACGCCTTATATGTATATATGTCTGCCCAACCTCTGCCCATAGGAGCTTTCGGTAAGGGTTAGACAACACAAAGATAATATTTTTATTCCAAAAATGACCTTATTTGTATAATAAAATCATATTATAGTACTAGATTTAACGTCTTTAAACATAATTATGTAAAAGAAATCCACTTTTATGAAACTTTACTACAAAAAATGTATTATCAAAGATTATCTATACTATTAACATTCTTGCTTCCACTCTTCTATGGTACGTTCCCCTATCATACCACTATCCCATAACGCATCAGCTGCATCAAAAGCTTTTTGCGCAAAGTAGTTTGCCAGCAAAGTTGAAATCTCCATTTGCTGGTTCTCATACACATTGGCCATCAAATCCACCACATGCTTCTGATATTGATTTAATGTTGCTGCCTGCATAATACTCGTTTTTTATGTTCGCACCGCAAAAGTAACGAAAAGTTTTTGTATTAGCAAATTTACAGAGAACTTTTTGCATTTATCACTCTTACTTTTTTGTTTTTGCAACCGAACGAATACAAGAAGAGGGATTTTTATACTTATAGCAGTGGCGAAAGCAATCTTACGATGCTCTCGAAGAGGCGCTTGAGGAAAGGACGCTTCACGAAGTAGGTGACGTCATCCACCAAGATGCTTTGTGCCTCATCATCCAGGTATATCTGCTTGATACGCTGCGCCATACCCTCATCAAAGAAGAAGGCATTTGCCTCAAAATTATTCTCGAAACTACGGAAATCCACATTCGTGCTGCCCACCGTACAGAGATTGTCATCGCTCACCAAGAGCTTGCTATGGTTGAAGCCACCCGTATAGAGATATACCTTCACTCCAGCCTCTATTGCCTCCATCAGATAAGAACGGGATGCCCACTCCACCAACTTGGCATCGGCATGGCGAGGTATCAAGAGACGAATGTCCACTCCTGCCAAGGCAGCCGTTCGCATGGCAAAGAGCACCGGCTCGGTAGGCAGGAAGTAAGGCGTCTCCATATAGACATAATGTTGCGCCTGAAGCAAGATGCGCACATAGCCCTGCATGATGTCGGGCCATGGGGCAATCGGGCTGCTAGTCACTACCTGCACCAAGCAATTATTGTTGATATGGATATCCACAGGCGGATAGTACTGGCGATTAGTAACCAGGGTGCGATCCACAAAATACCAGTCTACCAAGAAGGCGCGCTGGATGGCATATACGCCACCTCCCTCTATACGGAGATGGGTATCTCGCCAAGCCTGCTTCTTGGTACCTTTCACATACCGCTGGGCGATGTTCATACCACCAATGAAGCCTACCCTGCCATCTATCACGCACAACTTGCGGTGGTTGCGATAATTCACCTTGCTGGTAAAGGCAGGGAATCGCACAGGCATAAAGGCATGCACGTCGATGCCCGCATCTCTCATTCGCTCGAAGAAGGCATCCTTCACCTTCCAGCAGCCCACATCATCATAGATGAGGCGTACCTCCACGCCTTGTTCCGCCTTGTCTATCAAGGCATCAGCCACCAGATAACCCAAGGCATCATCTTCCAAGATATAGGTATCCAGATGGATATGGTCCTTAGCCTGCCCTATATTATATAATAAGGTGAGAATGAAGTCATAGCCATTGGTAAAAATATCCACCTTGTTGTCCTTGAAAGGAAAAGCCCAGTTCTGGTTGGTAAAGAGATTCATCAGGGGCTTGTTGTTGGCAGGCAAGTGGAGATTCTCTTGCTCGGCAAACTCCAGCATGGAGCGCTTGGTGAGTTGGTCCATGCTTCGGTCGCTGATGAGTCGCTCCTTGCGAGTGTTCTGACCGAAGAAGATGTAAAAGATAAAACCAATAACGGGCATGAAAGAGAGCACAAGAATCCATGCCATCGTCTTGGCGGGCTGTCGATTGTCCATCAAGACGGTGATAATCGCCGGTATCGTAATGACGACATATACAAGCAGGTATATCCAGTGAAAATAAATCATGCCGTTATCTTTTTTAAAAACTAAAAACTTCTAACTCCTAACTCCTAACTCCTAACTTAATTAAACACAGAGTTGGTTTGGCTAGCCAAGAGGGTATTCATCTGCTTGAGTTTCATAAACTCCATGAGCAATTCCCTATTGCCCGGATTCTTGGCAAACTCTTGCTGGACCTCGATGAGTCGCTGGGCGATGTAGTGGGTACGGAAGCTAAGCAAGTCCTTCTGCACAAACTGACGTAGTTTCTCCGGACTCAACTGCAAGCGCAAACTTGCCGTAGCTATCTCTTGCTCACCTGTAGCCTGACCTGCTATGCGACTAATCTCGGGATTAGAATGATTGGCGAAATAGGTCTCTGCCACAAAGTCTTCATCTTCGAGATGCTGCACAGCCTCTTGCAATATCTGATTGTAGAGTTCTTTATGAAACTTGAAGCCATCGCCTCCCAAATCTAGACCGATATATTGTGCCACAGGTACATCCACATCATTGCCATCCACATCCTGAACGGTAATCAACTTCTCACCATGATGGATGATGAGCTGAATGAGCAAGTCTTCCACCTCCAGCAGTTTGTCGAGTGGAGTAACACTCCTCATCATTGCCGGCTGTGGCTGGACGGCACGTGGGTCACGGAGTCCTGCCGCACGTCGCTCCTCCTTCACCTGCTGGCTCATGCCATTGCGCACAAAGTTGTTGAGGGCATTCACGATGATTGCCTCGTTCACTCCCAGGCGGTGGGCACAGTCGGTGATATAAGATGCACGGGTTATCTGATTCTTAATCTTGGAGATGCTCTCCACGATGGAATTGATAGCCTCGCTGCGCTTCACGGGGTCGGTAACTCCACGCAGCATGATGTCGGTCTTAAACTGGATGAAGTCGGTCTGGTTGTCCTCTATATACTTCTTGAAGTCGGCAGCCGTATGGTTGCGAGCAAAGCTATCCGGGTCGTTGCCATCTGGCAAGAAGAGTACCTTCACATTCATCTCCTCCTCCAAGAGCATGTCCATACCTCGAAGGGCAGCATGCACACCAGCGGTATCACCATCATAGAGCAAAACGATGTTGCTGGTGAAGCGATGCAACAGGCGAATCTGATGCACACTGAGGGCGGTACCCGAGTTGGCCACCACATTCTCTATGCCACACTGGTGCATGGAGATGACATCGGTATATCCCTCCACCATGTATACGCAGTCTTCCTTGGCTATCGCCTTCTTGGCTTGGTAGAGCCCATAGAGTTCACGCTCCTTGTGGTAAATCTCACTATCTGGCGAGTTGACATACTTCTGGTTCACACCCTTGGTGCGACTATCGAGCACACGACCACCAAATGCCACCACCTTGCCACTCACACTGAGCCAAGGGAAGATGGCACGGCCGGAGAATCTATCCAGATACTTATCCTCCCCACTCTTGTTGCCAGCCTCATTCTTATCCACCTTGAAGCAAAGTCCCGTTGCCACCAAGAACTTCGGATTGTACCCCTGCTTCACAGCCTCATCAAAGAGAGCCGTGCGCTGAGTGAGGGCGAAACCCAACTGAAACTTCTTGATGATATCGTCCCTGAATCCACGACTGCGGAAATACTGCATACCGATGGCTCTGCCGTCCACATCATTCTGAAGAATGTCTTGAAAATACTTCGCCGCCCATTCATTGACGATGAACATGGATTCTCGTTCGCTCTCACGCTGCTTCTCCTCGCTGGTCAGTTCTCGCTCCTTGATTTCGATATGATACTTGTTGGCGAGCCAGCGAAGGGCATCGGGATAAGTCATCTGCTCCAACTCCATGAGGAAGTTGACCGCATTGCCACCCTTGCCACAAGTAAAGCAATGGCAGATGCCTCGGGTAGGCGACACGGAGAAAGACGGATGGGAGTCGTTATGGAAAGGACATAGACCGATATAGTTGACGCCACGCTTCTTGAGCGTAACGAATTCAGATACCACCTCTTCTATCTTGGTGGCATCCATGATGCGGGCTATGGTCGGCTTATCTATCATATTCTTATTCTAATATATTTAGCTGCAAAAGTAATACTTTTCTCTGAAAATACAAAAAGAAACGCCCAGAAATAAGGAAAAGATAGGGAGATTGAGGGGAAGAAAAGCCAAAATGAAACAAATAACAAACAAAAGGTAACACCAGACAAAGACAATTTGCCAGAAAAGCCGTACCTTTGCAGCAACAAACAACAATCCAAATAATGATAAGACTTAACAACATCAAGAAAACATTCTTTGTTGGCGCAGCTGTGCTCTCCTCAATGAGCATGAGCGCAGCCGACAGATTCGTGAGTTTCCAACAAGGCGACCTGCTGCTCAACGCAGGCAACCAAGTAAATATCTATATGGATGCCAACGACTGCAAGGGTGTGAGCTATGCGGCACATGCCCTGGTCAAGGACATCCAGAAAGTGAGCGGTAGCCAAGCCAACATCACAAGCGACAGCAAGAACGAAACAGGAAAAAAGCCTACCATCCTCGTGGGCACTATCGGCCATTCTGCCGCCATCGACCAGCTCATCAAGCAGCGTCGCATCGACAGCAAGCAGCTCAAGGGCAAGCGCGAGAAGTTCATCATCACTGTGGTGGACGGTCAGCTGGTCATTGCTGGTAGTGATCGCCGAGGCACCATTTATGGTATCTATGAGCTATCTCAGCAGATGGGCGTATCCCCTTGGTACGACTGGGCAGATGTACCAGTGGAACACCATGACTCCATCTTTGTGAACAAGGGTACCTATACCGATGGTGAGCCTGCCGTGCGCTACCGTGGCATTTTCCTTAATGACGAGGCTCCGTGTCTTACCTCTTGGGTCAAGAACACTTACGGCACTGATTATGGTGACCACCGCTTCTACCAGCGAGTATTTGAGTTGGTGCTCCGCTTGCGAGGCAACATGATGTGGCCAGCCATGTGGGGTTGGGCTTTCTATGCCGATGACCCGGAGAACGAGAAGACAGCCGATGAGATGGGCATCGTGATGAGCACATCCCACCATGAGCCGATGGCTCGCAACCACCAAGAGTATGCTCGCAACCGACAGGGTTGGGGTGCTTGGAACTATCAGAAGAACAAGGAAGGACTAAAGAAATTCTTCCGTGAAGGTATAGAGCGAATGAAGGGCACCGAGCAAATCGTAACCATAGGTATGCGTGGCGATGGCGACGAAGCGATGAGCGCAGAGGCTGATACAAAGCTGATGAGCCAGATCATCACCGACCAGCGACAGATTATCGCTGACGTTACCGGTAAGAAAGCAAGTGAGACCCCTCAGGTCTGGGCATTATATAAAGAGGTGTTGGATTATTACGACAAGGGCATGAAGGTGCCTGACGACGTAACCCTCCTGCTCTGCGATGACAACTGGGGCAATGTGCGCCGTGTGCCGAATTCCCAGGAACGCAAGCATAAGGGTGGATGGGGTCTCTACTACCACGTGGACTATGTGGGAGCACCTCGCAACTCGAAGATGCTCAACTGCACCCCTGTGCAAAATCCTTGGGAGCAACTCACCCTAGCCTACGAGAATGGCATTGATCGACTCTGGATACTCAATGTGGGCGACCTCAAGCCGATGGAGTATCCTATCAGCCAGTTTATGGACATCGCTTGGAATCCACATAAATATGCCGTCAAGCATATCACGGACCATACAAGAGACTGGTGCGCCCAGCAGTTTGGCGAGGAGCAAGCAGATGAAGCAGCCAGATTGCTCAATCTCATCTGCAAGTACAATGGCCGTTGCACCCCAGAGATGCTCGACAAGAACACCTATAGTCTGGAGAATGGAGAGTGGCAGGAAGTGGTGAACCAGTATCTGCAAATAGAAGCCGATGCACTTCGCCAGTACAACAGTCTGCCAGCTGCATATCACGATGCTTATCGTCAGATCATCCTCTTCCCTATCGAGGTGATGAGCAATCTGCACCAGATGTATTTTGCCCAGGCGATGAACCATAAGCTTTACAAGCAGGGCAATCCGAAAGCCAACGTTTGGGCGGATGAATGCGAACGCCTCTTCAAGCGCGACTCTCTGATTTGCGATGAGTACAACCATAAGATGTCGGGAGGCAAATGGAATGGCATGATGACACAAAAGCACATCGGCTATACCTCTTGGAATGACGCCTTCGAGAAAGATACCTGTCCGCAGCTCTTCCGAGTATCTACTTCTGAGGGAACTGTAATCTGTGATATTCATGGTGTGGTAGAAATCGAAGCACCTTATTATAATAGTAAGACAGATGGTGCCGAGGCGAAATGGACGGAGATTCCATTCATGGGAAAGAGCCTGGGTGGTATGACTTTGATGCCATATACCAAGAGCGTGAAGGGAGCCAGCATCTCTTATAAATTTAAGATGAACGCTGGAAAGGCTGCGGATGGCAAGGAAGACAAGGCAGACAAGGCAGACAATGGCAGCACCCAGAAGGTTCGCATCCACGTCATCACAAAGTCCACATTGGATTACCTCAACAAGGGCGGGCTCACCTATGGTGTCAGCATCGACGGAGCCACTCCTATTCAGGTCAACTTCAACAAGAACCTGAACGAGAAGCCAGAGAATATCTACAACATCTATTACCCTACGATAGCCACTCGCATCGTAGATAAGGTAATCGAGGTTGAACTCCCAGCTTCGGCTGATGGCATCCATACCCTCACTCTGACCCCTAACGACCCAGCCATCATCTTCGAGAAGATCGTGGTAGATGGCAGAGCGGGAAAGAAGAGAGTAAAGGTTATCTAACCTAGAGTATATATAAAAAGGTATAGGCACGTACCCCGAAAAGGATGCGTGCCTATTTCTTTTGCTAGACTTTTTTTATTTCTCTTGCAAGATGTCCAATAGCTCTGCGAAATCATCGATGATGTATTCCGCATTCTTCAATTCCTCTCTAGTAGCATTGCCGTAAGTTACGGCGCAAGCCTTGGCACCTGCATTGTGCGCCATATCCACATCGTAGGTCATATCCCCCACTACCAATGCTTCCTCTACCGTACCATTCATCTCCTCCAAAGCCTTGAACACCATATCTGGTGCGGGTTTCACATGCTCTACCGAATTGCCAGCAATGATAGAAGAGATGCAATCCTCTATCCCCATCTGCTTGACATAGCCGAAAAGCGAATCACTGCCACGGCTACTGGCTATGGCAAGCTGATATCCTTGGCGATGCAAGGTATGGATGGTTTCCAAGACATGAGGGAAAGGCTGCACAATAAGGTGCTGCTTATTCTCCTCGAAAATGGCACGATACGTTTCCGCACAAGCCATACCTTCCTCTGCACCCATTTCAAAGAGTTGGACGAAAGCCTCATCCAGTCGCAGGCCGATGGTAGCAGCACACTCCACATCGCTCTTCACTTCCAGTCCTCGCTTACGCATCGTATCTTGCAAGGTCTTTACAATGAGAGCCTGTGAATCACCAATGGTTCCGTCAAAATCAAAAATTATGTATTTCATTTTTTCCTATATTACTCAATAATTCTTTTGCCGTCTCTGGTTTCATCGCTTCATCAAGCGGCATATCTTCGGGAGTTACAGCGATGACCTTATCGAAGCCAGCAGCCAGTAATGCCTCCTTGTCGCTGATGCCACCAGATATGAGCCAAACAGGAAGATTCGTATTTGCATTCTTAGCTCGTTCGAGAATTTTCTGCGGCATCTTTCCCATGAGCGTCTGCTTGTCGCTGTGTCCCTCTCCCGTTATCACAAGGTCGGCATCAGCCACGAGATGTTCAAAGTCTACTGCATCCAAAAGCAAGTCGGCACCCGAATGAAACTCAGCATGGAAATACTGCAAGAAGGCATACCCCAAGCCACCAGCGGCACCAGCCCCTGGCATTTCACTCGCATCAACAATCGTATCTTGAGCAGAATGATCATCATCCTGTTCCTTCTCAAAATGTTTCTTGCTAACCTCGGCAAACTTTCGTGCTCTGGCATCCAGAATCTCCACCATCTTGGCATCCGCTCCTTTCTGTGGAGCAAAGACATGGGCAGCGCCATTAGGACCACACAAAGGATTGGTCACATCCGAAGCCAAGACAAAGCTACAATCTTTGCGAATCTTCTTCCAGTCATCACCCATCGCCTTGAGCATACCAATGCCGCAATCAGATGTAGCACTGCCTCCCAAGCCCACGATGAAGTGACGGATTCCCCGGCGATAGGCATGCATAATCTGTTCGCCTACGCCCCAAGAAGTAGCCTTCATCGGATTGCGCTGTTCGGGTTCTATCAGAGCCAAGCCAGCCGTATTGGCTATCTCGATGATAGCCGTATCGTTGGCGATGCCATATTCCGCATCTATCCATCTCATCAAAGCATCATGGGCATGCATCGCCACTCGCTCTCCACCCATAGCCGAGAGAAAAGCATCCAGCATTCCGTCTCCCCCGTCGCTCATCTCCAAGGTTACGATATCAGCATTAACTCCTAACTCTTCACTCCTAACTCCTAACTCTTCACTCCTAACTCCTAACTGAAAATTCACTTCCTTGCTCGTCAGGCATCCTTTGTAAGAGTCACAAGCTATCACTATCTTCTTCTTTTCCATAATCCGTAGCATCCATTTTTACATAATCGTCCACAAAAGTAACAAAAAAATGAAAAAAAAGAGTTTTTTTAAAATCTATTTTGAGAAATATACGTTTATATGAGTAAAAGTACAAACATAAAAACAAGAAACGAATGAATATAGGCAACAAAAAGCTCATAGAAAAACTGGAGAGCCTTGTCAATGAACGACAAGACTGGCTATTTCGTTTTGCCTACATTCGAATCGGGCAACGCGAGGATGCCGAAGACATTGTGCAAGAGGTATTGCTTGCAGCCTTCAAGAAACTGAAAGAAGGACTCAAGGTGGAAGAACTCGACCGATACATCATCCGCTCCGTAAGCAACGCATGCCGAGACTACTTGCGCAAAAAACGTCCGCAAATCATTGCTATCAATGAAGCGGCAAGCATGCCTACCAGCAATGGTGACAAACAGATACATGAGGAATTTCTCAGAATATCGAAACTGCTGGAAGACATTCCGCAAGAACAAGCGGAAATCGTAAGAATGAAATGTTACGATAACCTGACATTCCGAGAAATAGCGGAACTGGAGGAATTACCAGAAGCCACTATGAAATCTCGCTATCGCTATGCCATCCAACATATTCAACAACAATTAAGAAAGGAAAAACGAGTATGAAAGATCTCACAAACATCAATAACAATCATGAATTTGAGGATATAGAGCAACTGCTCCAACCTCAATGTGATTTCCATGCCTCCTCCCAAACCAAGCAACAAGTAATAGAGAAGGCAAGGAAGAGCTTGGTCAGCCATCGCACCTTGCGTATCTTTCCATGGATTTGCGCAGCATGCGTGGCTGGCATCATCGCTATCATCCTGCAACCACCCAAGGATACCACTTCTGCGTCGGGCAATGCGACAATGGCTGTGAGAAAGGCTACACAGCCGATGCAAAAAGCTATGACGCAAGAAAAGAGTTTGACGGCAGAAAAGGAAAATACAGCAGAAAAAGCCATCACAGAAGAGAGCAGAACATACGAGAAGAAAAAGACTTTCGCCAAGCTCAACGCTCCCAAGAGAGAGGCTAAGCCTAAAGCTGATTTAGGTGATGACATGCCAGAAACGAAAGAAGCAGAAGGTCCAGTACGCTTCCCTATGTCGACCTTGCCCAAAGAGCATCTTTTCAAAATGCAGACAGCAGAGGTTCAAGCCACTACATGCAATGCCGTGCAAAGTGAGGATGATTGCCTACAAGGACGGCGAATCATCGTTAAACTCTAAAGTAAGTATATATAATAAGGTATAAACATAAAAGAACAAAGAACATGAAAAAGTATATCATATATTTATTGCTCATGATGTTCTCATCAATGGGAGCACAGGCACAAAAGTCTTATTTCAAAGAGGCTTTGGAGAAATTGGTAAGCAACAAGGCGTTCACCATAAATCAATCAGGAGCAAAAAGTGAGGTAGGAGACACCGCACAATGGAATTGGAAAAAATATCGCTTTAAAACTCTCAAGAAAGACAAGTTTCTCAAGGAACTGGACAGAATCAACAAGGCTTTTCAGAAAGATTGCAATCAGCCAGCAACTGACTTTTACTATATGGTGGATGGAAACAACAACCCACTGGAGAGATGGATGAACTTTGACATAGCCGTAGGCAACGACCTTATTATGGTTGGAAATTTCTCGGCATATAGCGTCCTTATCAATCGCCAACAAATGGGTCACTCTGGCATGCGCAGAGTCTGTGCCATAGAATGGGGCCATATCATAGAGAATGGTTGGGTTAACGAAAAAGGCTATGAAGGGAACATCAGCATCGTAGAAGGAAAAGCTCCTTTAAACAAGCACCGCGTGGCAGATGATATAAACCAGCAACCATATAATGCCGTCCACTATACAGGTGTTCTTACCCCAATAGACACCCAAGAAGAAAAGGCTGCTCCAAAAGAAAAGACCAAAGAAGAAAAAGAAGAAGTGCCTAACGAGCAATTGACCAAGATGCTTAAAGATGCTCAGACCAACCTGAAAGGCAACTTTGAGATTATTGGCAAGCGTGACCCAGAGCTTTGGGATCGTGGCTACTTTATCAGTTATAAAGACGAAACAGATATGTATGTAGAACCCATCCTTGTGGCTACCAACGGCACTAACTTCTCATACAAGCACGACCTGAAGGACATTACCCTCGGAAGAGTGAGAGCACTGATGAAAGATGGAACCATCTGCTCGGAATGGATAGACATTCCTTTTGTACCAGGAGAGATAGCAGAGCTAAGCGTACACAATGGTTACTACAGCCTCACTGGGTCAAGCTTCTACAAGCAGTGGGTGGAAGAGGAAAGCAAGAACCACAAAGATTGGGATGAGCGCAAGTACACAGAATATGCACTCAGCAATATCCATTCTCCTGGTATCATCTGCTATCTGTTCTATCAGAATTTGATAAAAGGTTCTTCGAATCAAAAGAAAATACTCAAAGCCCTCCCTACAACTCAAAAAGAAAATCATGTGGGCCGATTTATCAAAAAGTATATGAACAATAAATTATAAAGAGTATGGGATAGGGACTAACAACATCTTTCTGATTGAATCTACAAGATTTGTCAGCAAAGTTTAAAATATTTATCTTTTCATGTCAAATTTTCAGAACCGTTTGACAAGTTTGGCAAGGATTGTCTGCCCGATGAGGCTCGGATGCCAATGGCACGAGAGTTGCAACAGTATAGGGTGAAAGCGGAAGCCGAAAGGACAAGGGTCCGAAAGAGCTAAGTACTTGAAGCAGAAGCAATCAAGAACAAATAAATTAGATAAATAAAATAACAAACAGAAGTCCCGACGGAGCCACAAGGCATCGAGAGGATGAGTAAAATAAAATCGGAGGTTTTAATTATGTTGTTAGCTCGTAGAAACAATAATTCAGATTGGTTGACAAATTGGTTTGAGGACAATTTCTTTGATACAGATTTGATGCCACATACCAACACAAGCGCTACCGCTCCTGCAACTAACATCAAGGAGAACGAGAAGGCTTACACCATGGAGGTTGCTGCTCCTGGTTTGAAGAAAGAGTGGGTTCGCATCAATCTTGACAACGACGGCAATCTCTGCATCGCCATCGAGAACAAGATGGAGCACAAGAATGAGGACAAGCACGAGCATTACTTGCGCCGTGAGTTCTCTTACAGCAACTACCAGCAGTGTTACACTTTGCCTGAGGATGCCGACCGTGAGAAGATTTCAGCCAAGGTTGCCGATGGCATACTTGAGGTTGAGATTCCTAAGCTGACTCCAAAGGAAGAGGCTAAGACCACCAAGAACATTGAGGTGAAGTAATCCTTCGTCCCAATGGAATTGATTACCAGCATCATTTTTGATTGATTCATATAAGATTGTTTTCATTTGGTTAGTTGGTTGATAATAGAAGGCAGATTCCAAGTCCAAGCGACTTGGGGTCTGCCTTTTTTGTTTTTACATGAGACACTGCATATACTTTTATTGAAAAGTAGTAAAAACATTTGGTTATTAGAATGTTTCCCCGTAATTTTGCAATGAATTATCTTAAGAAGAATAGCTTATGCGTAAATATGAAGAAATAGAAGGTTGGCGTCTTTCCAATGGCAAAACCATCCGAGAGATAATTAATGCCGTACACGCAGAAGTAGAGCGCATCTATCTAGAAGCGTGGGCGAAAGGTATCTCCGTGCCATATTTCGAGGATGGCTGGGATACTTATTACAACAAACATAACAGATCATCCAGCATTATGGTTTGACCTATATTTCAAAGATCTTTTCAATAATCTAAAATAAAATTCTTTTATGAAATATCCTATAGAAATTAAATACAATCTTGTAAGATTTTCCCTCTTAATGAGCGTTTTGATTTATTGTATGGGAACAGTTAATATGCAAGCCCAGACCTGCGAGGGACGTGTATGCCTAAAAAATAACACCAAGCAACTCTATGTTGGAAATGATCGAATAGAAATTCCTCGAAAGAAAAAAGACGTACAAGTTTACCGAAACTTCTTTTCTCGCCAATGCCAGAGCAATATGATTCCGATAGCAAGCATTGATTCTGTCGTGGTGTGGAATGCTACTTCATAACAGAACGCACGTATATTGGTCCCATTGGAGAATGTAGGTTGGAGTTGGCTGTATGTCAATCATCCACAAATCCAAGTTTATATCTACGCCTCACAAGGCTATTCTGTAACAGATATGGGAGGCATGAAAGCTTATCAAGGTAACACTGTTGCCGCATTGTTTCTCATTCCGAGTAAGACGGCATGTGATTTCTATATCAAGCAACCTAATGGTAAACTTGTTTGTTTAGGGGATGTCTATAAGAAATGCGACAAGTCTTTTATCCGTGAACTTTGCCACAGCGCAGGACTAACACAGGAATGGGAACAGAGACTCATAGAACTAAGAGAGTACAATCGAAGCTCCATGATACAACGAGTAGTAGAAATATTAGATGATAAACAATAACAACTAACAGAAAGGACACATTATGAAGACAATGAAGATTTGGCTGCTTTTTTTGGCAGTAATGATGGTAGCTATTTCAGCACACGCACGTAAGAACAATGACCCAGAAATGCGCCATGTACGCCTCACGATGATGGACGGCAAACAAGTGGAGGGTTATATACCGAAGAAGTATATGACTTGGATGCTAGAATATCAGGTGAGACTTTCCGAGAATCCTAATGGCAAAAAAGCCAAGAAGTATGATGTTGAGAAGGTGGCCAAGATGGAGTGGCTCGCACGCACAGAGGAGCATCCAGAAGGCGAGGTGTGGGAGCATGCCCAAACCATAGCTCGCAATTCGATTCGAGCAGTCAAAGAGGACCGTCTTATGGAACTCCTTTACCGTGGCAAGAATGCATCAGTCTATAGAGTTCACGTATTCCTGCCGGGTAATGGCATCAACACAGGAAACTCATGGGCCACTTGGTATGCCTTGAAGCCAAATGGACAGGAACGAGCATTCATTCTTTACAATGCTTCACTTGACAAAATGAGCAGTTTGGATAGGCAATTCAAGGATCAAAAAGAATATGAGGGACTGAAAGAATACATACTAGAATGGTGGAACAAAGACAAGAAATTAGCTAGGAAACAGATTAATGATGGTGTTGCTATTTTCTGCCATATCTACGATGAATGGAATGCTAACGCAGGAAAAAAATAAAAGTTCCTCACTACGGCACTAAAGTGCCCTCACCGAGGGCACTTTGGTGCTCTAGGCAGGCACTTTTCTAATAATCGGGATAAGGATTCCGTTACTACGAGGTTGTAGAAACATAGTTTCGATTTTCTACCGCACACCGCACTAAACAGCATCGAACTCACTATAGCACAATGCATTAGATAGTGTGCGGTGTTAGCTAAACACCTCACAAACACCACACAACACCGCACTAATGGAATTCGATTATTTAGAAATACTCTGAAATATGAAGTATTGATTATCAACGAGTTACAAAATACCCATAATGACAAAAATGGAAAAATCAGAGTGCGGTGTTGTGAGGTGTTTGTGAGGTGTTTAGCCAACACCACACTCGTATAACTAACTATATTACTGACAGATACAACGATTTAGTGCGGTGTGCGGTAGAAAACGCAATTTACTTTTTTACCTTCACCTCAATCACATTCTTCGCAGCATCGGCACTGGAGCCACCCACGAAGACTTGGTATTTGCCTGGCAATACTCGCATGGTATTGGTCTGGGCATCCCAAACCTCAAAGCTCTTACGAGGCAAGTCGATGCTTACCTTTTGGCTCTCGCCAGCCTTCAAGTTTACTCGCTTGTATGCCTTCAAGGTCTTGATAGGTCCATCAGTATCAGCCATTCGCTTGATATAAACCTGAGCCACCTCAGTTCCCTCTCGCGTACCTTTATTATATAAGGTAAATTCCAAGCGATAATCAGTTACAGCATTAGAATTCTTCACTCTTCGTTCTTCACTCTTCACTCTCAAGTCATTCCCATACTCAAACTGGGTATAGCTCAATCCATGTCCGAATGGGAAGAGGGCATCACCCTTAAAATAACGATAGGTACGATTCTTCATCGTATAATCGAGGAAGTCTGGCAGGTCACTGGTATGGCGATAGAAGGTGACAGGAAGCTTGCCCGATGGATTGACATCACCAAAGAGAACCTTTGCCACAGCCTCACCACCACGCTCACCCGGATACCAAGCCTGAAGGATAGCCTCTGCATTCTCGGTCTCTGGGACCATGGCGATGGCAGAACCAGAACAGTTGACAAACACCACTCGCTTACCAGCTTTGTGCAACATCTCCATTACCTTGCGCTGAGCCATCGGCAATTCGATGTCGGTACGGTCGCCTCCCTTGAAACCTGGCTCTGAGACCTTCATCTCCTCACCTTCCAAACTTGGAGAGATACCGCCCACGAATACCACTACATCGGCATCCTTTGCTTCCGCCAGCAACTGCTGCTCGGTAGGTGTATAGTTCTTCTGCACATCAAACTGCATCACAGCCAAGTCGGTTCTCTGGAAATAATCCACTTGCACCTTCATTGGCTTGCCTTTCTTCACAGCCACCTGCTTGTTGGCAGTCTGCACACGAGCTCTCCCCTTCCAAACATTAACCACGGTATCGCCATCTATAATCAGACGGAAACCATCGTCGCAACCCAACTTAAAGTTCAAGGTTTCATCAGCCTCAGGAACAAAAACGCCCTCATAACGAGCCGAGAAATCAGTAAGGTTCACACCAGGCACAAAGACCGTATTGCCACCATTGCTCAGATTGATAGGAGCCGTATAGGTAGCCGTAGCCACTGGTTCGCCCTTCATATCGGGATTGTTCCAATAAGTGGCACGCATACCTTTTTCTGTACTTTTATCTGATGAGAAGAACAGACCAAACTTGCTTTCTGCCACCTCATTTCGGGTCAATGTACAAGCAGGTATGTATTTCACCTCACCCTTAGCCAACTGGCTGATGCCCTGAAGAATGGTAGAAGTGCGAGTAGGATAACCCGAATAGTTGCCCCACTGCATGATGGAGTCGTTGGCATTCGGACCCATCACCACAATCTTCTGGCTCTTGCTCAAAGGCAGAAGATTGTTTTTGTTTTGCAAGAGCACGATACCTTCCTCCGCCATTTTCAGTGCCAAGTCCTTATGAGCCTGACTGGCGATGACGCTCGATGGAATCTTGGTCCACCCCACATTCTCATCCTTATCAAAATCGCCCAAGCGGAAACGAGCCACGAGCAATCGCTTCAAGCTCTCATTTACCTTCTCTTCGCTGATGAGTCCTGTCTTCACAGCCTCTGGCAACGAACGATATACGCTGCCACACTCCACATCGGTACCAGCACCTATCGCTTGGGCAGTAGCCTCAGCAGTGGTCTTCGCCGTCTCATGGCAGCCCTTGGTATAAAAATCTCGGATGGCTCCACAATCGGAAGTAATCAATCCCTTGAATCCCCATTCGTCTCTCAATATCTGTCTTTCATATCGGGCATTCGAGCAACATGGCGCACCATCTATTCGCTGATAAGCACACATCACCTCAGCCACATTTCCCTCCTGCACCAATGACTTGAAGGCAGGCAGATAAGTCTCCCACAAATCACGCTCAGGCAAATTCTCGATATTGAAACTATGGCGATTCCACTCAGGTCCGCTATGCACGGCAAAGTGCTTGGCACAAGCCAAGAGCTTGACATACTGAGGAGCATCAGCAGAAGAATGGCTACCTGAAGATGTTCCCGGCACAGGCAAAGGCTTGCCATCGAAGGTCTGCCCCTGCAAACCATTCACCACCGCCAAGCCCATGCGAGTGGTGAGATAAGGATCCTCACCATAGGTCTCCTGTCCACGTCCCCAACGAGGGTCACGGAAGATATTGATATTTGGAGTCCAGAAACTAAGGCTCTGGTATCGCTTGATGTTGCCACTCTTCTTAGCCTCTTGCGCCTTGGCTCTCGCCTCATCGCTCACGGCAGTAAACACATCGTAGAGCAGATGGTCGTCCCAAGATGCCGCCATGTGCATGGTAATAGGGAACACGGTGACAAAACCATTGCGACCGATACCATGCAAGGCCTCGTTCCACCATTGAAACTGCGGGATGCCCAGTCGGGGGATGGCAGGAGAGGTATCCATCATCAGCTTGGTCTTCTCCTCCAATGTCAAGCGAGAGAGGAGGTCGTTGGCTCTTGCCTCTGCCGAGAGATTCGGATTCTGATAAGGCAAGAGATGCTGAGCTTGCCCAGATACTAGTCCTTGTGCAGCCGAAGTTAGCGTCATGGATGCCAACACAGCCAGTGTAAGTAGTTGTTTTCTCATTCTTTTGTTTTAATCTTGTTAGTCTAAGTAGGTCTGCGGGGTTACCCCCGCTTTCCCCTTCAAGAACCGTGCATGC
>URLG01000057.1 GCA_900548535.1 Candidatus Segatella intestinihominis
ACTAAAGCCAACGACTGCCACAACCACTTGAAACTCAAAACAAATGCTCTATTTTACTATTTTTTGTCTTTTTAGGCGTTCTTTTATAAAAAAATAGAAGAAAAATCGAATGGTTTGGATTTTTTTGATTATATTTGCATCGTGAAACTTTCTGAATACTAATAACTTCAGATAGAATCATGCTAAGGAACTAAGCCAGTAACCTCGGCGTCGGCACCTCATCCGCAAGGATTAGCACCCTTCATCGTCTTTTCCTGTCTTTTTTTCTTTTTACTTATGATAAACATAAGAAAGGAAAGACTCTTAGGTGTGCTATCTGGTACCAAGAAGTACATTCTATGATAGAGCAAAGATGTATACATCGCTATTCTTTCTTACTAAAACAAGAAAATAAAAATAGCGAAAAAACAGAAAAAGGTCTCCCCTGAAGACCTCAAAAAGCGCCTTGCCTTCTTCGAGAAAGCGGCAGCCCAGGGAAAACTCTACGTTGACGCAAGTTTCAACGAGATATCAGAAGAAGAAGTATCTCTTCATGTGAAGGAATACGTATCACAAGTAGATGAGCTCGCCACCTCCAAGTGGCGCAGCAAGATAGCTGCGCTCTGGCAAAAGATCATCTCCGACCCCGACTTCCTCCAGATGCTGATGCCTACTCCCAAGGCTCGCAAGTGTAGAGACTTCAACAAGTATGCAGTGATGCGCATCATGGGCATCCTGATAGCCCACAATGTATATCCAGAGGAGAGCAAGCAGACTACCTTCTGCAATGCCCTGGAGCGCTCCGAGAAACCCGACAACAGTTACCGCTCCTATCTGGGGCAAGGCATCGAAGACCGAAAGCTGCGCAAGCGCCTGGTGGAATACATCGAGCAAGTAGGGAAAATCGCCAAATCACCGAATGAAAATGCGCCAAATTACCGAACGGATTTGCGCCAAATTACCGAATGAAAATGCGCCAAATCATATAACAAAAATGCGCCAAATCATATAACAAAAATGCGCCAAATCATATAACAAAAACACGCCAAATCATATAACAGTATAGTCAAAAATCATAAATATAATTAATTTACATATTGATTTTCAGAAAATTATATTATCTTTGCAACACAAACATTAATACATAAGAATATGGAGAATTACAGAGTAAGAATTGCGGATAGTATTTTGGACGAATATCTGGACGCTCTAGGAGCAGTTTTGATAGAAGGGCCCAAGGCTTGTGGAAAGACCACAACAGCTGAGCAACATGCCAAAAGTATACTCTATATGGATGATCCAGCGCACAAGGAACAATTCCTACAAATGGCTGATAGCAACATTTCCAATCTACTTGAGGGAGAGACACCACACATGATAGATGAATGGCAATTGGCACCCAAATTATGGGATGCCATACGCTTCACAGTGGATCATAGACAAGAAGATGGCCAGTTTATTTTAACTGGTTCTGCCGTTCCCTTCACCAATCATGGTGAGATTAGCCATACTGGAACAGGACGTTTTGCTTGGCTCAAAATGCGCCCCATGTCATTATGGGAATCGGGAGACTCTAATGGAACTATATCATTAAGTAGTCTATTTGAACAAGAGGACAAGCCATTTGGCGCTAAGTGCGAAATGAGCATGGAACGACTTGCATTTCTCACGTGTCGCGGTGGATGGCCAAAATCATTAGACAAAAAGACAGAGAATGCAGCTTTATTGCAAGTTAGAGTATATCTTCAAGCTGTTGTTCACTCGGATATTTCTCGCGTAGATGATGTAGAAAGAAATCCAGATAGAGCATTACACTTATTAAAAATCTATGCACGTCATCAAGGAGCATCTGTTAGCATAGCCACTATCGCCAAAGATTTAGAGGCTAATGAGGCCGTAACACCAAGCGTCATAACAGTAGACTCTTATCTCAACGCCCTACGCAAGATTTTCGTGATAGAGGACATGCCGGCATGGAATCCCAACCTGCGCAGCAAGACTGCCATTCGCACGTCAGACACTCGCTATTTCGTAGACCCTTCCATTGCCGTGGCAGCATTGGGCTTAGGTCCCAAGGACCTCATCAACGACCTCAACACCTTCGGCTTGCTCTTCGAGACGATGTGCGTGAGAGACCTCCGAGTATATGCCGATGCCTTGGGCGGCACAGTATATCATTATCGAGACAAGAACGGCTTGGAGTGTGATGCCGTGGTGCATCTGCGCAATGGCTCCTACGGCTTGGTAGAAATCAAGCTTGGCGGAGACAAACTGGTAGCCGAAGGTGCCGCTTCGCTCCTGAAGCTAGCCTCCAAGATAGACACCACCAAGATGAAGGCCCCTTCCTTCATGATGGTGCTCACGGGTGTAGGCGAATATGCCTACCAGCGCACCGATGGTGTATTCGTAGTGCCAGTGGGCTGCCTGAAAGACTAACTTAACGGTAATCGGTGATTGAAAGCGATGCTATTTTTCTGATTGTAAGTTTGGATTTGGTCTGAAAAACGCCACATTTACTTTGGATTTGGTCTAAAAACATCTGTTTTTTACTTTGGATTTGCACAAAAAATCCTCAGTTTTTGCTTTGGATTTGAAAAATATTTGTATCTTTGCACCTGAAAATTAATAACAAAGCTTATGTTTGATAGAATAGCTATAAGATATTTGCGCCAATGGGCAGAGAAGGAAGAGCGAAAGCCGCTGGTGTTGCGCGGAGCCCGACAAGTAGGAAAGACCACCTTGGTGAATCTCTTCGCCAAGGACTTCGACTCATATATCTATCTCAACTTGGAGGAGATGGACGTGGCAGCACTTTTTGCAGCCGACTATCCCTTTGAGGACCTGGTGGCAGGTATTTTTTTCAAGGCAAATGTGAGTCAGGACACAACCAAGCGCACCTTGATCTTTATTGACGAGATACAGAATGAGCCTAAGGCTGTACAAGCTCTACGCTATTTTTATGAGAAGCGTCCTGATCTGTATGTCATTGCGGCAGGTTCTCTCTTGGAAAGTTTGATGAGCAGGCATATATCATTTCCTGTAGGCAGGGTGGAATATATGGCTTTGCACCCTTGTACGTTCGAAGAGTTTCTGATAGCTATGGGGCAAAATGCCTTAGCAGATAGTGTTGCCAAATTGAGTGTGCCGAAGTCATTGCATTCTTATGTCATGGATTTGTTTAGGAAGTATATGATAGTGGGCGGTTTGCCCGAGGCAGTTGCTAATTATGCAAAGTATCAGGATTTTGTGCGCCTGAATGACGTGTTCAATTCTTTGCTTTCAGGCTATCGTGATGATGTGGAGAAGTATGCAAGCAAGCCCAAGGACCAGGATGCTATCCGATATATCTTGAATTATGGGTGGACTTTTGCGGGTCATCGCATACAGTTTGCCAAGTTTACTGGCAGCAGTTTTAAGTCAGCTGATGTGAGCAATGCGTTCCGCACTTTGGAGAAGACGCTCCTCTTGGAGTTGGTATATCCCCAAACCAGTGTTTCTTTTCCTATTTTGCCCGACCTAAAGAAGAGCCCCAAGCTGCTTTGGCTGGATACGGGCTTGGTCAACCATGTGGCTGGAATGCAAGAAGAGCTGTTGTTTTCCACGGATTCGGATGAACTTTGGAATGGCGACATAGCCGAGCATATCGTAGCGCAAGAGTTATTGGGTGCAACCGTGACTTTTGGTGAGAAGCGAATGTTTTGGGTTCGTGATGCCCGAAATTCTCAGGCAGAGGTAGATTTTTTGATTCGCTACCAGTCACATCTTTTGCCGATAGAGGTAAAGACGGGAAATAACTCCAAGTTGAAATCTCTTCATCTCTTCATGGAAGAATCAAGAGAGAAGATAGCCCTTCGCCTTTGGAATGGTCCGATGTCATCAGATACCATCACCAAGCAGAATGGGGATTCCTTCATCTTGTATAACATACCATTATATTATTCAGGTCATTTGGATAAGTTTTTGGCTGGTGTTGTCTAAGAGGAATATGCAGAAATTGGGCGTTGAGTTTTAGGTATACTGAAGTTCATTGTTTTGAGCTATGCGGATGAAATAAAACAGTTCACCCGCATAGCCATTTGATCCTAGTCCACTCGATGGTATGTATCTTCCAAATCGGACTTGCTATAAGTATGACCATCACTGCCACGGTAAAGGCGTTGCTTACATAATGGAGCAAGAGCAATGCAGCCTGCCGTGAATAAGATGATTTCCAACAGCAACTTGAAGAGCATAAGGATAACTCCCCAGATTGCAATCAAAACTCCAATGATATATATGATGGAGAAAAGTGTTGCAACCAAGGCTTGTTTTTTCTCCAACAACTCTAAGTTGCGTCTGTAAGCTATATATATACCGCCCACAAGGGTAAGTAGGAATAATATCAGTCCTATTCCGTCGCAAAGAGCTCCCTTCCATCCAAACCACCACTGCACAATGACGAAATAGGCTATGACTACTGGGATACATGCCAGTAAACCTATGGCAGCAGGAAATATGCTTAGACGTGTAGTTTCAATATCGTCTTCCTCGTCAAAAAGAACATTCTCAAATAATTTAAATGAAAGTATCTGATACAGCATAATCAGCACCATTGGCAGTATGCGTAGCCATGACCCGAAGAATCCAAAGCGCTCTTTGTCGCACCACCAGAAGAAATCTCCTCCCATATACCAAAATCCCACAATCTCGATGATAGCCAACAAGGCCATGCTTGCAGGCAAGGCTTTTATCACATAGCGACGTAGCTTTTTATTCTTATTGTATAACTTATAAAGAATAAAAGTGAAGACGGTTAAAACAACCATCATCACCAAAGGTGTATAAGTGGCAAAGAAATGTCCTATGGCAGTATGCTTCTTAACAATATCATCGCTCTGTGGATTTTCCACATCATCCGCATTGTTGGCAGAAAATTTGAGTGCATCTTGAGATACCATATAAGTCTTTCCATCATGATTAAAAGCTACATAGAAGCTATTGCTTGTCTTACCACACGACTCAATCTCCAATCCTTTTTCTAGAGAAACATGTTGAAGAGGTTCAGCTAGTTTCCACACGGTGTCAGCCTTGACTGCCACACTACATTTCACGGAATCGCCAAAGAGCGGATCGAGTACAAACTTTTGGGCAGAGATAGACAGGCTGCTCAATAGCGTGATCAACAGAATAAAAATACGATGTTTCATACGTTCTACTTTTTTGATTTTTAGTCACACGAAGTTGACTAGGTTAATACTTAGAATTTGTCTCGTGCAAAGTTAGCGATTTTTTCTTCTCCTCATGTTGCAAATGATAAATATTCTACGCCAAATGGTAAAAACGTATAGTATGAATTGTAAAAAGAGTCATCGCTTGAGGATATACCTTTTAACCTTTTGATAAAATGCATTCTTTTTATCAGAATCCGCACCGCAGTACCTTTGCACCAGCGATTCGAAAATAAGACCCCGCCCTGAAGGAAGCGGAGAACCGCTAGTAGTGAACAATGAACAATAATAGTAATGTAAACGAAGCTCAGAACGCTAAGAAGATGACTGAGCGCACTGGCAAGAACTGCAAGGTGAAGACGATGGAAATCAAACTCGTGAGAATAGCCAAACGACAGACTTACACCATCGGAGCCCTCTATCTGGACGATGAGCCTTGGCGACTCTGCGACACACTGGAGCCTCGCTGCCGCAACTTCAACTTCCACGCTACCGATGGTCCTCTGGACCGCAGCCTGAAGGTGCAACTAGCCAAGGAGCGTGGCATCAAGAAACATGGCAAGGGCACTGCACTGGGCAAAACTGCCATACCAGAGGGCAGATACAAGGTGGTGATGGCAGGCTCGGAGAAGTTTGGCAGGCCATTGCCACTGCTGCTCAATGTGCCGGGATTCTCGGGCATCCGCATCCACATGGGCAATTATCCACAGGACACCGAGGGCTGCATCTTGGTGGGCGTCAATGAGAAACGAGGCATGGTGCTCAACTCCACCCACTGGCTCATGGTACTCAACGATGAGATCAACATGGCACTGGCTGATGGCAAGCAGGTGTATATCACCATCACCAGCAGCAAGGGATGCATCGACCCGCTCACTGACTAACTGACTAATAATGAATAATTGATAATTAATAATGAATAATTATGGCAAAGCAAATTAACATGAACATGAACGCCACTCACATTGAGCTTTCAGGCACAGCGTTTCTCGACGACAACAAGTACTTCCTCTTCTCACCCGACTATCCAGTGCCAGGCAAGCTCAGCAGCTTCCGCCGCCATGGCATCATCCAGCAGATGAGCGATGGCACCATCGACTGCGTGATACAGAAGGCAAAGCACAGCAAGAGCGTGAAAATCAAGAAACTGCGCCATGGGTCCCTCTCAGCCACCAGCGACCAAGCCATCTTGCTCTATCTCAAGGTGTACAAGAAGGAAGGAGTGGACATCGCCGAGGCTCTAAGACAGGATGCCATCGAGGCTATCGAAAGTTTGTAACTGGGAGGACAGGTTTATTACCTGCCCAGCAAAGAAGAATGTTTAATCATAAAAAAATGCAATTCTGAAAAATAGATGAGTGTATATGTAATCAAGGTGGAGAAGGGCAGAAAAACTGCCCGCTCCATCACCTCGGAAGAGGAGTATAAACGACTGCGCAACAGCAGCTATCAGCTGGCCAACCTGCGACTGGCTCGCAGCGGCAATGGCGAGGCCAAGCGAAGACTGGTACAATTCAACTACTCGGGCTATTACCCCAATGGACTGGTGAAGGGCAACAAACTGCCTAGCCAAGCCTTCGGATTTGACGTGGACGAGCCTGAGGAATTCAATCGCATCGCCCAACTTCTGCTGGGGAAGAGCGAGCAGGCTAACGATCCAAAGGGGGAAAACAAATCACTAGCCGAGGAGCTGGGACTCCTGATGATGGAGCGCTCGGCAAGACAGGGCGGTCACTGCGTATTCCTGCGCCAGAAGGGCAAGACCATCCTGGAGAACCAAATCCGCATAGCCCGCCAGCTGGACTGCGAGATAGACACCAACACCCACGACATCAACCGTGTGTATTTCTCCACCAGTGCCTCAGCAGAAGACCTGCTCTATCTCTCCCCACGCCTCTTCGAAGACCAGTATGGGAGCAGCCCTGGAGCCGACGAGCAGAGCGTGGCGGCTGAAGCCCAAACCCTGGAAGACCGTGAGCGAATGGGACAAGAGGAACTCCCGCCAGGAGCCCACAGCGCCAACAAGCATTTTAAGTTAGGAGTTAGGAGTGAGGAGTTAGGAGTTAGGAGTCGGGAGTTAGGAGTTAGGAGTCGGGAGTTAGGAGTTAGGAGTCTGGAGTTAGGAGTGAAGCCTACGGGAGCTGGCAGCAAGGAGGAAGACCGAACAGGTCTTCAAAAATCTGTGAAATCACCTCAAGCATCATCATCTACTTCAGAAGATTCCGTGAAATCTGTGAAATCTGTGGGAGATAAAGAACATGGAGAGACCTACCTCGGCATCCCCTACGCAGAGATTATCCGCAAGTGGTGGGCTATGTACAACGACGGCAACACTCCTGTGAAATCCAATCGCGACGTATTGACCTTCGAGCTCGCCGTGAACCTGCGCCATATCTGCGGATTCGACCGCCAAGTCCTGGACCAGGTCATCCCTTGCTACGACGGATTTCCCGAGGACCAGAAGCTGAAGTGCATCGACTCTGCACTCGGCGAGCGTCGCACCAGTATGCCCAAGCGTCTGAAAGATGTGCTGAGCAGCCTGCGCAAGGACTACGCCAGCGGCATAGCCACGCCGCCAGCTGGGGCAGAAACGGCAGGCGACATCGTGGACGCACTGGACAATGCCGAGCAGCAAGACGCCCTCTACTACGCCAACCGACTGATGAAGGCAGCCCGCCCATTGGGCATCAACGACAGCCTGGAGGCAGCCGAGCCACGCCTCACCATGCCCGTGCTCACCGCCATCTGTCCAGCCATCGGCATGCTGGCATCGGGTGTCAAGATAGATGTACACGGCAAGTGCAATTCGCTCAACCTCATCGCCTATGTGGCAGGCGACTTTGCCAGCGGCAAGGGCAGCATCGACCCCATCATCACGGCTTGGATCCAAGAGGTGAGACAGCAAGACGGCATCTACCTACAGCAAGAAGCCGTATGGCGAGAAAAGAAGAAGCAAGCAAAGAACGCCAAGAGTCAGCCCGAGGAGCCCAAACTGCCCGTGAGATTCCTGACGCTCAACAACACCGTGGCCAACCTAGCCGACCGACTCGCCAACACGGGAGGCTTGCACGCCTTCTCCTTCACCCCCGAAGCCGACACCGTGGCGCTGAGATGGAAGCAGAGCATCAGCGACTTCAGCGTGATGCTGCGCCAAGCCTATGATGCCAGCCGATATGACAGGGAGGCGAAGAGCGCCGATGCCGTGAGCGTGCATATAGACCATCTGCGCTGGAACGTGACGATGTGTGGCACGCCCGATGCCCTCTATCGAGTGGTGACCAACTACACCGACGGTTTCCAGTCGCGCATCGCCATCGCCCGCACGCCCGACAACACCTATGCGCCACTGGAGGACAATCCGCGCAGCCTGAGCCCTCAGCAGGCAGAAAACATCCGAAAGGTGGCTCATCTGCTGCCCCTGATGCAGGGCGAAATCCATCTGTCCAAGCTAGAGGAGCGAGGCAGGAAGTGGCTGGAGACCATCCGACTGGAAGCCATCAAGAACGATGACACCGTGATGGCAAGACAGCGATTCCGCACCTGCGTCACCGCCCAGAGAATGACGGCATGCCTGATGCTCTGCCAAGTATGCGAGAAGATGATCAAGGAGATGGGACTGGCAGAGGCTGAGAAAATGCTGCGTCAGAAGCCCGACAGCTGGCAGGAATACATGCAGAAGGCGCAGACACCGAGTATGCTGGATGCCTACACGCTGATAGCCGACTCACTGATAGACAGTGCCCTCTTCTACTTCCGCACGCGCATAGAGAAGGCGATGTACAAGAGTGGAGACCGAGGCGGCGACCGTATGCGTCAGGGCAAGAACGACAGCATATTTGAACGCTTGGCTGTAGACTTCACCACAGAGCAAGCATATCAGCAAACCATGATAGTAAAGGGAAATGACACCACTCGCAACAGCGTGCGCCAGATGCTGAAGAACTGGCAAAAACAAGGGCTGATAGTGAACACCAGCCTGGGGAACTATAAGAAACTGAGCTTCAAGCCTGTGTCATGAGTGTCATGTGTCATGAGTGTCATCAAGGATTAATCAAACAAAAAAAAGAAAGATATGGACATCACAATAAGAAGATACAAGAAAGTAAAGGAAGCCATAGCAGGCGTCCTCTTGCTAGAGAATAAGCATATATGTGATACGGCAGAGCATGCCACAACTTGCCTGCCAGTGGGGAAATACAAGATCAAGATGCAGAAAGATGCCAGGCTCCAGCGCATCGTGCCTAAGATATTCCTGCTTAAAGGCAGAAAGCAACAAGGCATCATCAGACCTGGCAATGGCGTATACACACTGAAAGATGGATCTATCATCGTGGGCAAATATCAAGCCGCAGGACTCTGTATCCATTCTTCCAGCATATTCGAACGCCTCGTCTTCTGTCTGCGAAAGACGGAAGAACGAGGCAAGAATATCAACCTCAGCATAGAGGAAATTTAGTTTTTCTGGCTCCTCACGCCCTTGCCCTTGGTGAGATGCAGGGTAACGGGCTTGAGCTTATGACCGCTATGATCGAAGATGATGGCGGGATCCAAGCGGCGACCGCCGAAGCTGACCTCGAAATGCAGGTGCTCGGTGGTCGCCCTTCCGGTTCTGCCCGTGAGACCGATTACCTCGCCTGCCTTCACCTTCTGCCCCACCTTGACCTTGTTCTTAGACTGATGGCTATAGAGAGTCTCGAAACCATAGGCGTGGCGGATGCGGATGCAGTTGCCATAGCCATAGAAGGGACCGGATGCCACTACCACGCCATCGAAGGCTGCCACAATCTCATCGTTAGGACGGGTCTTGAGGTCCACGCCCGAATGGCGACGCTTGCCTCCGTAAGGGCTGATGACGTGGGCGCCAGGCAGTGGATATGCCCATGCCTTCCGCTCCATCTTCTCCAGGTCTAGCTCAAAGGTATTGGTGATGGTGAAAGGATCGCTCACCTCGTCAGGGTTCAGGGTCAATCCCCTGCCCATCTTACTGGCGGTCTTGCCATCTGCCTTGGCAGCCTTGCCCTTAGCCTCAGCGTCACGACCTGCAGAACTGTCCTTGCCACCCACCACGGATATGAGCACACGGGAGCCTGACTTGCGAAACTGCACCGTCTGGCGGCGCAGGCGATGGCTCTTGAGCTCGATGAAAGTCTCAGGATTGAGGCGACCGCCATTCACCATGATGGAGAAATCACAATAGGTAGTGCCATTCTTGGTGCCCACGATGGCGATGGTCTGACCAGCATCTATGTGCTGTCCCACCTTGACCAGGTTCTCGGCATTGTTGGCATAGACCGTCTCCAGTCCGTTGTCGTGACGGATGACGATGACATTGCCCATCGACTCCGTCTTGCGCGAGAGGCGTACATAGCCATCAAACATCGCCTTCACGGCATCGCCCTTGCTCGTCTCGACGCGCATCACGCTATTGCCATTTACCAGGCTAGCCTTGCCCACAGGCAGCGGAAAGGAATATTCCTTGGCACGGAATATCTCAAAGTCAACATTGAATGCTTGACTCTGGGCAAAGAGCCCTGGCGTAGCGATGCTCACCTGCTGTTGTTCGGCGGCGGTGAAGACATTCTTGGCAGGCATGAAACTATTCAGGGACACAAACATGAATCCCGAGATGGCTAGCATGCCCAAACCATGCTTCAGTAGTTGTTTCTTATTCATTATCAGTTTTTTTTAAACGCATAACATCCACCAGCTCCGCTTGATTGCAAACGAAGTTGGTGGATGTTATCCTTCATATCTTATTATATCTTATTATTTTTCCAGTTACAGCAAACCTGCCCTCCCAGCATCTCTAGCTCAGCATGATGGCGGTATAGATGCGGCCGCTCTCGGTGCCCAACTTGCGGGCAGAGAAGTACTCATCGCTATGGGCGAAGGTACAGATGCCACAATCCTGTATGTTCTCCTCAGGCACACCGCAGTGCATGAGAATCTGCTTGTTGCAGAGCGGCAAGTTGATGTGCCGCTTCATCGGCTGCACCACATTGCCCTCGGCAGCCAAGCGCTCACGCTCAGCGGCATCGGCAGAGAAGGCTGCATTAGGTCGCTGCTCGGCTATCTCCTTCATCGGGAAGGCAGCCTGCTCAAACTGCTCGTACACCTCATCGCCCACCTCGAAATTTTCGAGCGAAATGCCTGGGCCTATCACAGCCTTCAACTTCTTAGGGGCAGTGTTATAGGAGAACTTCATCTCCTGAATGGTCTTGTGAACGATGCGAGCCAAGGTGCCTCGCCAACCGGCATGGATGGCAGCCACGGCATGGTGCTCCTCATCATAGAGCAGTACCGGAATGCAATCGGCTGTGGAAACGCCCACGCATACCCCCTTTTGGTTGGTCATCACGGCATCCACACCCTCCAATACCATCTTTCGGATATTCTCAGGCATCGTCAAGAACTCGCCAGCCACCTGGCGCACCTCTACGCCATGTACCTGATGGGGCATGATGATATGGTCGGTGCTGATGCCCAACTCTGCGGCGAGCTGCTTGCGGTTCTCTGCCACATGCGCAGGATTATCGCCGCAATACTCATTGATATTGAATTCGCCATAGTTGCCCTGGCTCACTCCGCCCTTGCGGGTGGTGGAGAATGCCTTGACTCCAGCGGCTATGTTATATACTTTGAACATTGAACTTTGAACTTTGAACTTGGAACTTGGAACTTGGAACTTGGAACTTGGAACTTGGAACTTTGAACTTGGAACTTTATGATTAGACTTTTTACTTTGAACTCCGAAAACAGAACGTTATGACTTTTTGGGCATATCATAAAGTTCAAAGTTCAAAGTTCAAAGTTCAAAGTCAAGATTACTCGTATTCGAAATCAACGAGGTCGTCTACGTCCTCGATTTCATCCTCGTCGATATACTCCACGATGTCCTCACCCTCGTCAGCCAGCTCTTGCTGGAAGCGAGACATATCCTTGTCACGATGCACGAGGGTGTCTTCGGCAGTAATCTCCTGGAGCTTGTTGCTCTCTGAGTTGAGTTCCTTCCAGAGCACATCCTTCAGTTCCTGGATGCCCTGGCCCGTAACGGATGATATGAAGACCACTGGCAGGTCTGTAGGCAGAGTTTCGCGGAGCATCTCGATGAGCTCATCGTCCAGCAGGTCACACTTGGTGATGGCTAGCACACGATGCTTATCGAGCATCTCGGGATTAAAATTCTTCAGCTCGCCCAGGAGCACCTCATATTCCTTCTTGATGTCGTCGGTATCGCCTGGTACCATGAAGAGGAGCAGAGAGTTGCGCTCGATGTGACGGAGGAATCGCAAACCGAGTCCCTTTCCTTCGCTCGCACCCTCGATGATGCCAGGGATATCAGCCATGACAAAACTCTGGTGGTCGCGGTAGTCCACGATGCCCAGCGATGGTTCGAGCGTAGTAAATGGATAGTTAGCAATCTTAGGACGAGCACTGGATACGGCGCTGAGCAGCGTACTCTTGCCGGCATTAGGGAATCCCACCAAGCCCACGTCGGCGAGGAGCTTCAGCTCCATGATGATGGTCATCTCCTGCATAGGTTCGCCTGGCTGGGCATAGCGAGGAGCCTGATTGGTAGAGGTACGGAACTGGAAGTTGCCCAGTCCGCCACGACCGCCCTTGAGCAGCAATACTTCCTGCCCATCGTATGTCACATCGCATACATACTTGCCCGTCTCGGCATTATACACCACGGTGCCACAAGGCACATCGATATAGATGTCCTTGCCATCGGTGCCATGGCACTTGTCGCGTCCGCCATTACCACCATGCTCGGCAAAGAAGTGGCGCTGATACTTGAGGTGCAGCAAAGTCCAGTAGTTGTGGTTGCCGCGCAGATAGATGCTTCCTCCACGTCCGCCATCGCCGCCGTCAGGACCACCATTAGGTTGGTACTTTACGTGGCGCAGGTGCATGGAGCCTTTACCACCCTTACCAGAGCGGCAGTTGATCTTTACATAGTCTACGAAATTGGATTCAGCCATTGATTATCAATCTATTAATCATTAATAAATCTTCCCCGCAGAGAGGCGGGGAAGATTTAACATATATATATCTTAGAGGTTGTCGATCACATCGCAGACACGAGCGAAGATCTCATCTACAGTGCCGAGACCCTCGATGTGGTGGTGGATGCCTTCCTTCTCATACCAGTCGATGAGCGGAGCAGTCTGAGTGTGGTATACGTTGAGACGCTTCTTGATAGTCTCCTCGTTGTCGTCAGAACGACCACTCTCCTTACCACGGTTGATCAAACGAGCCATCAACTCATCCTCAGGTACAGCGAGCTCGATCATGGCAGCCACCTTGTGACCACGCTCAGCGAGCATCTTCTTCAGAGCCTCAGCCTGTGGAGTGGTACGTGGGAAGCCATCGAAGATAACGCCCTTGTGGTCCTTGCCGAAGCTATCGTATACACTAGCGAGGATGTCGATCATCAACTCGTCTGGAATCAACTGACCATTGTCGATATAACCCTTAGCAGTCTTACCGAGCTCAGTACCGTTCTTGATTTCATTACGCAGTACATCACCAGTAGAAATGTGACCGAGACCATACTTCTCGATCATCTTGTCGCTCTGTGTGCCCTTACCTGCACCTGGAGCGCCGAAAATTACGATATTTTTCATCTTTCTTTTTTAAAATGTATATATAAAATTTATTTTACTCCACGATGGTATAGATGTCTCTCAGGTTGCGGCCTTCCTGGTCATAATCCAAGCCATAGCCCACGATGAAGTCGTTAGGGATCTCCATCACGGCATAGTTAATCTTCAAGTCCACCTTCAGATTGCCTGGCTTCACGAGCAGGGAGCAAATCTCGATGGATGCAGGCTCCTGCTTCTTCAGCTCCTCTATCATGTGCTGCATAGTGAAACCAGAGTCCACGATATCTTCCACGATGACGATGTGGCGGCCCTTGATGTCGCCATTCAAGCCCATGAGTGTCTTCATGCTGCCAGTAGAGGATGTGCCCTCGTAGGAAGCATACTTCACGAATGAGATTTCGCTCGGGACGGTAATCATTCGCATCAAATCGGCTGCGAAGATAAACGAGCCATTCAACACTGCCAAGAACACAGGGGTCTTGCCCTCATAGTCCTGGTTAAGACGGTCGGCTACGACCTTAACTTTCTCTAGGATCTCGGCCTCTGGAATCGATGTTTTGAAGGTCTTATCCTTAATTTTTACTACGCCCATAGTCTATAAATTGAATATTTTCTGCAAAATTACGAAAAAAACACGAAACTTCGTGCTATCATAGCTATTTTTTTAGTACTTTTGCACTTAGAAGAGCCAAAGAGAGAAGGTTTTTCGGAAAAATGGCACTTTTAACTAGAATCAAAGTATGAAGATATTCACTAGTGCTCAGATACATGAGCTTGACAAATATACCATAGAGCATGAGCCCATCTCATCGCTCAACCTGATGGAGAGAGCTGCCAAGGCTCTCACCAGAGCCATTGAGGAAGAATGGCTGAACCATACACCCGTGGTCATCTTTGCCGGTCCGGGCAATAACGGTGGTGACGCACTTGCCGTGGGCAGAATGCTGGCGGAAGACGGATACCCGGTGAGCGTGTACTTATTCAATGTACACAACAAGCTATCAGCCGACTGCGCCGCCAACAAGAAGAGAATCATTGAGGGAAAGAAAGTGAAGAAGTTTGTGGAAATCACGCTCAACTTTGACCCTCCACAGCTCACAGCCGAGACGCTCGTGATAGACGGCCTCTTTGGCAGCGGACTGAACAAGCCGCTGGCTGGCGGATTTGCCGCCATGGTGAAATATATCAACCAAAGCGCCGCCAAGGTGGTGAGCATCGACATCCCTTCTGGACTGATGACCGAGGACAACTCCAACAACATCCACGCCAACATCATCCATGCCGACCTGACGCTCACGCTACAACAGAAGAAGCTATCCATGCTGATGGCAGACAACCAGCAATACCTGGGCAGACTGAGAGTGCTCGACATCCGACTATCACAAGAGTACATACAGAACGCCAAGTGCAGATGCAGCATACTGGAGGAGCAAGACGTGCGCCAGCTATTGCGCCCACGCAGCGACTTTGCCCACAAGGGCAGCATGGGCAACGCTCTCTTGATAGCCGGCAGCTACGGTATGAACGGAGCCGCCATCCTAGCCACCAAGGCTTGTCTGAGAGCAGGCGTGGGAAAGGTAACCACGCATACGCCTAAGCGCAACTATGAGATTATGCAAATCAGCGTGCCAGAAGCCGTATTGCAGATGGATGCCGAGGAAACCATATTCAGCGAGCCGGTGGACACGGAGAACTTCAGCGCCATGGGCATAGGTCCGGGACTGGGCACCAACGAGAACACAGCCATCGCCCTGATAGCCCAACTGCGCCGCAGCACCTGCCCTACGGTGATAGACGCCGACGCCATCAACATACTGGGCAGCCACAGAGCCTGGCTACAACAACTGCCCAAGGACATCATACTGACGCCCCACCCCAAGGAGTTTGACCGCCTGGCTGGCAACACCAGCAACACCTGTTGTGAGCGCCTGGCAAAGGCTAGCGAACTGGCAGAGCGCCTGCACGCCTACATCATCCTGAAGGGGCACTACTCAGCCCTGTGCCATCCTAACGGACAGATAGAATTTTGCAGCACGGGCAATAGTGGTATGGCTACAGCTGGCAGCGGCGATGTGCTCACGGGCATCATCACGGCACTGCTGGCTAGAGGCTACAATCAAGCCGACGCCTGCCGACTGGGCATGCATCTACACGGACTGGCTGGCGACATCGCCATCAAAGACCTGGGCAAGGAAAGCCTCATCGCTAGAGACTTGATACAATATCTGCCCAAAGCCTTTCTGAGGCTGGAAGACTAGTAGCCCTCGCTCTCCGAGCGTGGGCATCCTAACAGAGAAGAAGCACAAAAAAGCGGGAACCCTTTCGGATTCCCGCTTATATTTTGTATTGTCGAAACTCGAAGATTAGTCGAGGTTAGCCAACTTGTTGTCAGAATGAAGAACATCCTTGA
>URLG01000058.1 GCA_900548535.1 Candidatus Segatella intestinihominis
GCCGCTACCTTTTTGACCTCTGTGTCATCTTATGAGGGCGGTTGCGGATTTGAGGTTTATATGTCTATCATAACGCAAAAAGAGGGAAAATATTGTATTAAATTAAGAGAAATGTGATAGATAATGCCCAAACAATGATACTTCTATGATACTTCCAAGATACTTCTATCCGCTTTTTTCGAGAAGTACCATTACTACTAGATAACTATACATCAACGACTTACAGAATATTAGACTACCAACAATGATACTTTGACACTTTTTATGCTATAAAACTTTTATACGCACGAAAAGGTTCTCCAAGTATTTCTCACTATAAAAAAAGAGCTGCTCATTATTACAGAGCAGCTCTTTTTTATTATCTATCATTTTTTATCCCATTACTTCACCCCCTTCATAGACAGGGCGATGCGCTTGCGCTTCAAGTCTACCTCAGCTACACGCACCATCACATGCTCATGCAATTTTACTACCTCTGATGGGTCATTGATGTAGCGGTTGGACATCTGAGATACATGTACCAAACCATCATTGTGGACGCCTATATCCACGAACGCACCAAACTTGGTGATATTGGTTACGATGCCTGGCACCACCATGCCCACCTGTAAGTCGGTTATCTCCTTGATGCTGGCATCAAACTCAAACTTCTCCACCTCACCACGAGGGTCCAAGCCCGGCTTGTCCAGCTCCGCCATGATGTCGGTCAAGGTTGGCATACCCACCTCGGCACTCACATATCGCTTGATGTCTATCTTCTTCTGAAGAGCCTTGTCTTCCACCAGTTGCTTCACGGTTACGCCCTGATCCTTCGCCATAGTCTCCACGAGGGCATAACGCTCAGGATGCACGGCACTATTGTCCAGCGGATTCTTGGCACCTGGGATTCTCAAGAAGCCGGCGCACTGCTCGTATGCCGATGGTCCGAGACGAGGCACCTTCTTCAGTTGTGCACGAGAAGTAAAGGCTCCATTCTCCTTCCTGTATTCCACGATGTTCTTCGCCAACGTAGGTCCCAGTCCGCTCACGTAGGTCAAGAGATGCTGCGAGGCGGTGTTGAGGTTCACACCCACCGAGTTCACGCAACTCATCACCACCGAGTCGAGACTCTTCTTCAGCTGGGTCTGGTCCACATCGTGCTGATACTGTCCCACACCGATGCTCTTCGGATCTATTTTTACCAGCTCCGCCAATGGGTCCATGAGTCTTCTACCGATACTCACGGCTCCACGCACGGTCACATCCTCATCAGGGAATTCGTCTCTGGCTATCTTCGAAGCCGAATAGATGGAAGCACCATCTTCGCTCACCACATAGATATCCACAGGATGCACGAAGTCGATGCTGTGCAGCCAGTCGCTCGTTTCACGGCTCGCCGTGCCATTGCCCACAGCCATTGCCTCCACCTGATACATCTTCACCATGCGCTGGATGGCAGCGGTAGCCTCACTGCGCTTGTTGCGAGGAGGATGAGGATATACGATTTCGTGGTGGATGAGATTGCCCTGCGCATCCAGACAAGCGGTCTTACAACCATTGGCAAAACCAGGATCCACCGCCATCACGCGCTTCTGTCCCAACGGAGCGGCAAGCAAGAGCTGGCGCAGGTTCTCGGCGAATACCACGATCGCCTCCTCATCAGCCTTCTGCTTACTGAGAGCGGCAAACTCGGTCTCGATGCTAGGCTTCAAGAGACGCTTGAAGGCATCGTCCACAGCCTCGGCCACCAAGGTTTGGCACTCGCCACGACCATTCACATAGTGGCGTTTCAACTTATCCATACACTGCTCGTCATCGGCAGAGATGCTGATACGGAGGAATCCCGCAGCCTCGCCACGACGCATGGCAAGCAGGCGATGGGAAGAGCATTTTTTCAATGGCTCAGAGAAGTCGAAGTAATCAGAGAATCGCTGTGCTTCCTCTTCATCCTTCTTCTTAGCCACCACCTTGGAAGTGATGATGGCACCACGCTTAAATTCTCCACGAATAGAGTTTCTGCTCTGCTCGCTCTCACTCACGGTCTCGGCGATGATGTCCTTGGCACCTTGCAGGGCTGCCTCCACATCCTTCACCTTCTCGCCTACATATTTCTTTGCCGCCTGCTCAGGGTTGCGCTCACGCTGGAAGAGGAGCGTCTGTGCCAATGGTTCCAAGCCCTGCTCTCTGGCAATCTGTGCTCTGGTGCGGCGCTTCGGCTTGTATGGCAGGTAGATGTCCTCCAGTTCGGTGGCATCCCAGCAGCCCTCGATGCGCTCCTTCAGGGTATCAGTCAGCTTGCCTTGGTCGTCGATGGTCTTGAGGATGGTCTCCTTTCGCTTCGCCATCTCCTTCAGTTTCTCGTTCGCCTGGGCGATAGCCTCGATGCTCACCTCGTCCATATTGCCAGTCTTCTCCTTGCGATAGCGGGAGATGAAAGGAATGGTGCAGCCCTCTTCGAGCAGCGCCAGTGTATTGTCTACAGCCTGCTCCTTGAGATGGAGCTGCGCTGCGATAATCTTCGTAAATTGATTCATTGTTATATTATTAATAATGTATAGTAGTTTTTAAAAGCAGATGCAAAGTTAATGGAAAAAGCTGAGACTACAAAATCTTTTGTGGCATAAATACAATCGCCCCATCTCTTTTTGCAGCAGAAAATTGCGTATTTACGCAAAAATATTTCGTAGAACAAAATTTTCAATAATACATAGATTATGATTATCGAACGCAAAAGATACATACAGCAACTGCTCAATAGCAGGCACAATGGACTAGTGAAAATCATCACTGGTATCAGAATTACTTCACCGACTTAGGACTGCGCAATGCGCTCATTAATTTTCGCCAAATGGAGAAGACGCATCTCATGGAGAATGCAATATACAACGAACTGAGAAGGCTGGGATTCAATGTAGACGTAGGGGTAGTAACAGTGAATGGCATGCTCTTTATGAGCATCTATGATTTCATGATGAATGGTATATAATTATCGATCATAGCATATTTAAAAAGGCTCCCCCACCATATCCATGGCAAGGAAGCCTAAAATTATGAGAGAAGTTCCTCACGAAGAGGAACTTCTTTTGTTTGAGAGAGATTTATATTTTCTCTAGAATGGAGAGTCTGGCATCTCACGTGTCAAAACATACCAGTTGTCTGCATTCTCTGTATCAGTAAGCTTTATAGCAGAAGGACTTCTGAGCGTACCCTCTACCAAATCCACCTTATATGTAACGCTAACCTTGTTGGCAGCATTACCAGTATCACCGGTCAAAGAGTGAGTCATATAGACCTGACCCCATTGATAGAAGTACTGGCCATTCAATCCAAACTTATGAGCACATGACAATTCGATATGATCATCATCCACGAAAGATGGGGTGAGATCAAGAAACGAGCCATAACCAGCAACATTTGCAAACATACCCCAGTGACCAGTGTAACCATCAAATGCAGAAGTAGTCAACGCTACAAAATAGCAAGGACTATAATACTGAGACACCTGAGTGTTAGCCTTGTTCCAATAGGTCTTTGCATAAGTTCCCATATTAGCCACAGAAAAGAACCAGTCGCCATTGATTACCTGCTCACTGATAGGAGGAACTAAGCCATACATTTTAACCGCACTTCCATCAGTAGCATCAAACTCGTAATTATCACCACCTACATAGTTGAAACCCTTTATGGTCTCACCATTCAGAGTAACAGGTGAATAGAATTCGATACCAGTCTGTGTCACAATATATGGCATGGTAACGAGGTCTTCCTCTGCATCCTGACGAGTAAAGGTCATGGTTCGATAGCTAGTGGTAGCCATATATTGAGCGCCATTTACCTCCATCTGATATGAAGGGAAAGCCATATCATTTTCCATATCCACCATACCATCTACGATTTTAGCCCAATCGGCATCCTGCTCCAATGGAGTCATCACAATCTTGGCATTTCTCTTCTTTCCTAACATCACTACAGAATCTGCACAAGCAGTCTGCATACGGAATTCCAAGTCACCTTCCATGCCCTTACCATTGTTGCCAATGCCTGCGGGATTGGCTGGATCAGAGAAGAAATGAATCACCTTATTATATTCATCAAATGAAAGCACGACACCAGAGCTCTGCTCCAACTTGTAATGAGAAGTAGCCTTGGTATCAGATTCAAGAGCATCGCTCATAGCTGTCACATTGCCATCCGCATCAAACTTCACCAAGACATTATATCCACCATACTGGGTATTGGCTTTAGGATAATACTTCATCAGCCATCCATTCTGGGCAGAAGTAAGAACATTCTTACATTCTGCCATCGTCTCATTGATTCTCTCAGAAGAAGACTTGTCAAAAGTCTCATCAATATCATTACTACAAGAAGCGAATGATACCAACGCCATGAGTACGAACAATACATTATATATTTTCTTCATAATTGGTCACTACTTTAATGTTGTTAAATCCATAGCCTTAACCTCTTCTGTTCGACGAAGAATCACATCACGAAGCTGGGTGATATCAAGATTCCATGTAGTCTGGAAATACTCCTTCACAATGTCAAACTTCTCCACAATAGCATCATAGCCTGCAGTATCAAGCACAATAGGATTGCCATCTGCATCCTTTACGACATTGCCTTTGGAATCTGTCTGAAATTTGATTCCTGCCATCAAGATTTTCTCCCAAGCCGCCTCTGAATGAGTAACATACTGAGAGAAGATCTCAGCAAAGTCCTCATTGTATTCCTTGGTGGCATAACCTGATACAAATCCATAAGATGGAGCTTCCTCGTCTTTTACGTTAACCCATCCCTCAGTCTGATACTTACCGGCAGATACTGTCTGGAAGTCTGTGCTGTAATTCTTCTTCTGGGTCATAATATGGCAGAACTCATGATTCATCGTGTGGAAGAACCAATAGTTCAAGTCATAAGTACCCTTAGTCTTGTCAACAAAAGGCTGATCTACATCAAACTCAGGTTTGGTTGGATCTATGACATTTACATTATAAAGGGTTACCTTCAAGCCACCCTCTGCCGTACCCATCACGATAGATGACTGAGAGTCATAAGCTGCAGAACCTACCAATTGCATCACACGAGGCGAATAAGTCTTGAGGAAGTCTCCTCCCATCACCTCCGTATATGCATCAAGCCAAATATGCTTCATCATAATGGCAAGGGCCTTGGCCTTGGTATAGTCGGCAGGTGCCAAGTTGTACTGATTGTTTGTTTCTTTATCAATATAGCGATAGTTGAAACGAATATTATAGGTATCAACATAGTTGGCTTTGAGCCAAGTATCAAACTCATTTGGCTCTTCCTTGGTGCTCGAATCAAAGACGCTCTTTGAGTCAAGGCTATCCTCGGAGCAAGCAGCAAAGAGAGCAACTGACACCATCAATATAAATAACTTGATATATTTCATAATATACACTCTTTAAAATTAGTTGTTAGACTCTTCTCTTGGATTGGCTGGCAAGCCTGCCTCAAGCACATCATTTGGCAACTGGATGGCACCACGAAGGTCACCTGCCTTAAAGGTTACAGGTGATTCACCATCTATAATATGCTCATACTCGATACCATAACGCTTAAGATCCTGGAATCGAAGTCCCTCAAAACAGGTCTCGATACGGCGCATCTGAAGTATCAGCTCAATGATATTCTCCTGAGAGCCAGCAGCAACTGTAAATCCTTGTGGATTAAGCTTTTTACGTACACTGCGAACCGCATTGGAAGTAATACGAACAGGCTCATACTCCAAGCCATCATAGAAACTATTGATACTCTCCTCGGTCATCACAGGGCGTGTAACCTGACCATCATTACTTACCTCTGTGGTATGAGAGGCTATCCAAGTATTGATATCAGCAATGGCATTTGCCTTATCACCCTTCAAGGCATAAGCCTCTGCACGACAGAGGAGGGTTTCGTCAGCAGTAAAGGCTGTAACCACGATGTGTGGATAACCAGTACCATTAACCTTATCAGTATATTCAAACTGCTCCAAGAGCTTTGGTACAAACACGAGCTGCGCCATACCATACATCAAGCGTGAAGGAATGAGCGTGGTATGATTGTAAGAACCACCCCAAGGCATGTTTGCACGATAGGTCTCATAATTGTTGATATTGGTGTTATTGTGTGCAAAACGATAACCTGCACCTGCCTGAAGGTAGCGACCTGCAATCGTATAGATAGGCTGCAAAAGCAAATTAGCCTTCTCGCTCGATTTCATATAGGCATTGCAAATATCGTCACTATTGGAATAATCCATCAATGGAGTCCAAGTTCTCAACATAGCAGAAGGATTTGTACCCAGCACTTTGGTAGCATACTCTATCACCTTATCATAGTTCATGTAATAGAGGTTGAAGCGAGCAGCAAAGGCATAAGCAGCCTTCTGATTGAAGTGGTACTTAGGCTGCATATAGATATCATCACTGATATTTGGCAAAGCCTCCTCAATATCCTTGTTGATATTCTCATAAAGCTGCTTCAGAGTGCCACGCTCATAGTCAGGATTCACTGTGGTCTCTGGCTTCAGAGGATATGGCAGTCCCATATACTCATCTGCCTTCTCTGGATTATAAGCCATGCAGAACACATTGGCTAGGCTAAACATACCGTATGCTCTACACATCAAAGCCTCAGCGCGCTGTGCCCTCAATGACTCAGGATTACCCATTTCCTCAATAGAAGCTAATGCCTGATTGGCAGAAGCAATGGCCTTGTAATAATTATTCCATAAGTTCTTTGGAGTATCATTATTCTCCGGAGTGATAGTACGGAAGCGGTAAGCATCCTCTATCAACTTTGTCGTACTATATTGCTCACCATTGTCGATTAGATTATCCGATGAAGCTTCCAATATCACGTTTGCAGCCACTGTAGGGTAAGCAGAAACCAATAAGGAAGTCACCTTATCATCAGTATTCACCTCTGCTCTGTCATCTGGCAATTTATCCAAGAAGCTATCGCAAGATGTTGCCAAAGCCAACATGGAGAAAGCTATCGACAATAAATATATCTTATTCTTTTTCATATTTATCTCTCTTTAATTAAAGTCCTATTCTTAATGTCAATGTAAACTGACGTGGCATTGGAGTTGCTACACCACCAGCATTGAAGAACTCTGGGTCCTGTCCGTGCAACTTCTTGTCTGAATAAATCAAGAACAAGTTAGTAGCCTGCAACTTCAAGCTAGCAGAACTCAAACGGATAGGCTGCAACCAGGTGCTAGGGAAGTCGTATGACAAAGAAATCTCCTTCATGCGGATGAAATCTCCCTTGGCAACTCGGGCTGTAGAATAGTTATATGCATTGTAAAGATAACCCAGATAGTTGTCGCTCTGGCGCATTCGAAGATCAGGTATCACTGGAACATCGGTTCTAGCCTCATCACCTGCCTGAGTCCAGCGATTGACAAACTCCTTAGGCATGGATGTCATGTCGGTGTAAGAAGAGCTGAACGCTGGATCCAAACGTACCTTGTTGCCTGCTGCGTATGTGATAAACACATTCAGCTTGAAGCCCTTATAAGAGAAGGTATTACCAAAACTACCATTGATAGTTGGGTCCGTAGGACCTTCATATACCAAATAATCGGTAGTGGTTGACTGGAAGTCGATGTCACCACCATAACTTGTCAGTTCACCATCTTGATCCATAACGATAGGAAGACCCTTATTGCTCAATCCCTTGAAATCAATAGAGAACAAAGAACGAACAGGATAACCATTCATTGTAAAACCAGTACCAGTAATCATCTGCATGACATTAGCACGAGAGTCAAGATCGGTTACGGTATTCTTTGAATGAGCAAAGATGAAGTCTGTACTCCACTTGAAGTCCTTGGTCTCAATGTTGCGAGTAGAGATAGTCAACTCTTCACCATGTGAGCGCATACTTGCCACATTGGCATACTTGTAAATCTCACCACCAACACCCATGGTACGCTTAGGACCAATCAAGTCATAGTTGTTACGACGATACCAATCGAAAGCTACATTGATACGATTATCCAAGAAACCCATATCAATACCAAGGTTCAACTCATGCTTCTTCTCATAAGTCAAGTCATCATTACCGAGACGATAAATCTCAAGACCCGTCTCCTTATCGCCAGCAAATGGACGCCAAGGATTGTAACTCTGGATAACCACCAAAGAGTTAGATACGGAAGCAGGACCACGGTCGGCAGTCAAAGAGTAAGATGCCTTCAATGTCAAGTGAGAAAGTGTTGGATTCAACTTAGGGAACCAAGCCTCCTCATGAGCATTCCATGCACCAGAAACATTCCATGTAGGCAACCAACGAGCAGAACGGCTCTTACCCAATTTGTTAGAACCCTCATAGCGGATAGTACCATTGATGGTATAGCGTCCCTTATAAGAATAGGTACCAGTACCAAAGAATGATGCCTCACGCTGATAAGAGTTTGTCAAAGAGTAATACTGACCATTCTCCTCTGCCAGCTGCTTGAAGAAGTTGTAGTTGAAGGCAGGAAGGAAACCCATATCATACTGCATACCAACACCATTGAAGTAAGACTTGCTGCGATCCACAGAGTTAATCTCCATACCACCGAAGAGGTTTACGATATGGTCTTTGTTATATACATCATTATAGCTAGCTGTGGCACGGAAGTCCCAGCTATTCATCTTAAACTTAGTTTCACGATAGAAACCACCCTTGTCCAATACAGAGAATGGCAAAGAGTTAGCCTTATCTGGATCAGTATACAACCAAGGGTTGGCATCACGCATAGTGGCATCATCCATAGCACGATAAGCCCATGCCTGGTTAGACTGGTCTGTAACTGTGGCTGCATTGGTCGTAGTAGAATACTTGTATGCACCGAGTACTGCAAGTTCCACCTTAGTAATAGGCTTATACTTCAATTCGCCCTGGAACTTCATGTCCACAACATCAAGGCTCAAATAGTTATTATCCAATTCACGGAAGATATTGAATGGAGCATAGTTGCGTACATACAATTCATTAGGATCCATGGTACGTGAAGTGTTCAACGCATAAGAATATGGGTTGATATCAAAGTCACGAGACACTTCACCAGTTACGGCATTCACAGACTGTGAAGTAGTACCAGGAGCACGCTGCTTACGATAAGAAGCATTAGCAATCGCATTGAAAGAAAGCTTCTTAGAAATATTATAGAGAGCATTTACATTGGCAGTATAACGCTGTACCTTGCTCTGCTTAGACCATCCTGGGTCGTTCATCACACTGAAAGATGTGTAATACTGAGCCTTGTCGGTACCAGTTGTCATACTGATAGAGTGGTTCTGAGAGATACTGTTGCTGAACAACAAATCAAACCAGTCGGTGTTCATATACTCATACTTCTGAAGATAGCTATCCATTGCCTCTTGGGTATTAGCCAATCCAAAAGAACCAGTCTTAGGATCATAAGTATTCATCAAATGATACATCTTACCGAAGACACCACTATTAGATGCACGATAAGAACGTTCAAAAGACAATGAACCATCATTGTACATCTCACGATATACACTCATCTGGTCCTGAGAATTCATGATATTAAAATTGCGATAGCTTGGCTTCATACGCATGGTGAACTCACCAGTATAGTTGATACGGTTAGTACCAGCCTTACCCTTCTTGGTGGTTACGACAATCACACCAGCCATTGCGCGCGCACCATATATAGAGGTAGCAGAACCATCCTTCAAGATTTGGAAGCTCTCGATATCATCAGCGTTCAGACCTGCAATGGCTGAAGAAATCAAAGTTTCGGCATCACCAGAAGACAAATCATCGGCAGAAACCTCTGTCACATCTTCCATGATAACGCCATCTACAACCCAAAGAGGCTTAGATGAACCATAAATAGATGTAGCACCACGTACACGAATCTTAGGGGCTGTACCAAATGTACCAGATACATTCTGAACAGAGACACCCGCAGCCTTACCTTCCAAGGCACGGCTAATGTCGGCTACACCATCAAGCTTAGTTTTGTCACCAGTAATTTTAGTGGTTGCACCCGTAAATAAGCGCTTGTCCATCTTCTGCATACCAGTTACCACCACTTCGCCAAGGCTAGTCTGGTCAGCTTTCAGCTTGATAACCATCTTAGCTGCTGGGGCCAATGTCTGGCTCTGCATACCGATGTAGCTTACGGTGAGTTTTTTACCAGCAGGTACTTCCAAGAAGAAGTGACCCTCCATATCGGTGACTGTTCCCGTCTTATTCGCACCAGCGACTACTACGGAAGCACCAATAACAGGTTCTCCATCTTCTTGAGAAACTACGGTACCTGTCACTTTAGTCTGAGCCAATACCCCCCCACATAATAGGAAGATATTAACTAACAAGAAAAGCAATCTTTTTTCCATAAAGTTCTCTCTTAAAGTTCAACTTTTATTTATCATTAACACTTTTTCTAAATCTCAGTTACATCTCTTTCGCCTGCAAAATTACACTTTTTCCGCATAACTAGCAAATATTTTGCATAAAAAATGCATATTTCCGTTACTTTTTTATCATTTTGCCACAAAACCGCCTACTTTTAGTCATATTTCATACCAAAATGTAGTGATAGTTAGATTTTAATAAGTTTAGTGAAATTTATAAAATGAAAAGCTATTTGCAAAGTCCTTTCACCTTTTGCATAAATCTATTTCTATCATCGAGTTATGGTGAAAGGAAAAATGAAATTACTTTCTAAAATGAAGAAAATCCTATGGGAAATGCCTATTTATGCTAAAAAACATCGATGTTTCGGTTAAAATAAATTAAATGCATTAGACATTCCTTGTTTATTCAAGTCTTATCCGTAACTTTGCAGACGCAAATCTTAACATCATTAGTATTAATAACCAAGAAAGTAAAATTTAAAGCAATATGAAACAGACTAAGTTTTTTGTAATGGCTATGATGGCTGGAGCACTCCTCGTATCTAGCTGCGCTAGTAAGAAAGACCTCCAGAACTGCCAGAATGAGAATAAGGAATTGACAGCCAATTATCAGGCTACTAAGGAGAAACTCGCTGCCACTGAGGCTCGCCTCGCTGCACTGCAGGAGCAGCTCTCTGGTACTAAGAAGGACTATGCCAAGCTCCAGAACTCGCTGGACAAGAGCTTGAGCAACGCCAGCCAGAACAATGTGAGCATCGAGAAACTCGTGGACCAGATCAACGAGAGCAACCAGTATATCCGCCACTTGGTAGAGGTGAAGAGCAAGAGCGACTCGCTCAACATGGTTCTCACCAACAATCTGACTCGCTCACTGAGCAAGGAGGAGATGAAGGAGGTAGACGTACAGGTATTGAAGGGCGTGGTATACATCTCGCTTGCCGACAACATGCTCTACCAGAGCGGTAGCTACGAGGTAAACAGCCGTGCGCAGGAGACTCTGAGCAAGATAGCTAAGATTATCCAGGACTACAAGGACTATGATGTGCTCATCGAGGGTAACACCGACAATGTGCCTGTAAGCACCACCAGTGCCAAGATGAAGAACATCCGCAACAACTGGGATCTCTCTGCCCTGCGTGCCTCTTCAGTAGTACAGTACTTGCAGGAGCACTTCGGCGTAAATCCTAAGCGTCTCACAGCCGGTGGTCGTGGTGAGTACAACCCTGTAACCAGCAATGACACAGAGACTGGCAAGCAGCGCAACCGCCGCACCCAGATCATCATCACTCCTAAGCTCGACCAGTTTATGGATTTGATCGATAAGGCTCCAGAGGAGAAGTAAAGGTTTAATTAAGAATTAGGGCATACGCCTTGGTTCCTTATCAAGAGATAGGCACCGATAAGTCTTCACCGGCTTGTCGGTGCTTTTCTTTTGAAATCATACGCCGTTCTTGTATAAATATACGCAAAAGATTCCTTTTTGAAGATATTTTTATCATTTTGCCATAATATTCCTGTATTTTCTTTCTTTTCTTGAATATTTTCATTAACTTTGCAGGCAAATTATCAATAATAACACTGAATCGATTATGGAAAAGATTAAGATGACGACTCCATTGGTAGAGATGGACGGTGATGAAATGACTAGAATCCTCTGGAAGATGATCAAGGATGAATTGATCCTGCCTTTCGTGGATTTGAAGTCGGAGTATTACGACCTCGGTTTGCCTTATCGCGACAAGACCAACGACCAGGTAACCATCGACTCTGCCGAGGCAGCCAAGAAATATGGCGTGGCTGTGAAGTGTGCCACTATCACTCCTAATGCACAGCGCATGGACGAATACCATCTGCACAAGATGTGGAAGAGCCCTAATGGCACTATCCGTAGCATCATGGACGGTACTGTGTTCCGTGCTCCTATCACCATCCCTAGCATCCACCCATGTGTGAAGAACTGGGAGAAGCCTATCACCATCGCTCGTCATGCTTATGGCGATGTATACAAGAGCGTGGAGCTTCGTGCCGATGAGCCAGGAGTAGCTAAACTCGTATTCGAAGGCAAGAGCGGCAAGAAGCAGGAGGTGGAAATCCACAACTTCGATGGCGCTGGCGTGATCCAGGGCATGCACAATACCGACAAGAGTATTCGCAGTTTCGCCCATAGCTGCTTCAAGTTTGCTATCGATACCAAGCAGGACCTCTGGTTTGCTACCAAGGACACCATCTCCAAGACTTACGACGCACAGTTCCGCAAGATCTTCGAGGAGGTTTACGAGAGCGACTACAAGGAGAAGTTTACCGAGCTCGGCATCGAGTACTTCTATACATTGATAGATGATGCAGTGGCACGAGTGATCCGCAGCAAGGGTGGATTTATCTGGGCTTGCAAGAACTATGATGGCGATGTGATGAGCGATATGCTCAGTACAGCCTTCGGTTCTTTGGCCATGATGACATCCGTACTGGTATCACCTGACGGCAAATATGAGTATGAGGCAGCTCACGGCACCGTGACCCGCCACTACTATCGCTACCTGAAGGGCGAGGATACATCTACCAACCCTATGGCTACCATCTTTGCATGGAGCGGAGCCTTGAGAAAACGTGGTGAGTTGGACGGCAACAAGGAGCTCCAGAACTTTGGCGACCAGCTGGAGGCTGCTTGCTTTGACACACTGAACGACGGCATCGCCACCAAGGACCTCGTCAATCTGATGGAGGGCGTAGAGGCAAAGGCAGTCAACTCAGCCGGCTTCATCGCAGCCATCCGTGAGCGATTGGAGAAAAGACTATAATATAATAAGGTATACGAAAAAGCCTTGCAGATAACTTCCATGAAGAAGATATTTGCAAGGCTTTTCTCTTTCGGTCATTTACTTTTTGAACTTAGGCAGTGCATCTGAGTAGAGCTTGAAGAAGTCTACATTGAGTAAAACACTAATATGGAACAACATCGCAGTATCGATGGATGATCTTCCATATACCTTATAGATATTAGTACGGTGGCAGCCCAGTTGCTCAGAGAGCCAAACTGAAGTCTTGCCTTGTTTCTTTAACTCTTTCTTGATGATTTCGCCAATGACCAGAGTCGTATTAATTTTATCTTTCATAATTCTTAACTTAATAATGTTATAGATGTTATTTTGAATTCGGCTGCAAATATACCATTAAAGTAGCTAACTAGCAAACATTGGTGTAGCGGATTTTATTACACCACGTTAAAATATGTGACAATATGCCATTAATTATCATTTTTTATGATTTCAGAGTCCACTTGTAACTAAATTGTAACCAAATGAAACGCATATTACAGAATAAAAGTCGTAATTTTGCAGCAGATTTCTAAACGAATAAAAATGGAAGAGAATAATATGAAGATCTTGGTTGTTGATGACGAGCAAGACTTGTGTGAGATTTTGAAGTTTAACTTGGAGACCGAGGGTTACCAAGTAGAAACAGCCAACTCTGCCGAGGAGGCATTGGAGAAGGACGTGGCAGGATTTGACCTCTTGCTGCTCGATGTGATGATGGGCGGCATGAGCGGATTCCAGATGGCGCACCAGCTCAAGGAGAATCCGATGACAGCGCAGATACCAATCATCTTCCTCACCGCCCGTGACACGGAGAATGATACGGTAACTGGATTCAACCTGGGTGCCGACGACTACATCTCCAAGCCTTTCTCCATCCGTGAGGTGATGGTGAGAGTAAGGGCCGTATTGCGCCGCACGGCAGAGAAGCTGGGCAAGGTGGAAGAGCCTACCACCCTCAGCTATCAGGGATTGGTGCTCAATCTGGACAAGAAGACCGTGAGCATCGATGGGGAGAATGTGCCTTTCACCAAGACCGAGTTCGAACTCCTGCACCTCTTGCTGGAGGAAAAGGGCAGAGTGTTCTCTCGCCAGGAACTCATAGACCGTGTATGGCCTAAGGACGTGATGGTGCTCGACCGCACGGTGGATGTCAACATCACCCGAATGAGAAAGAAGATTGGCAAGTTTGCCAAATGTATCGTTACACGTTTGGGATTCGGATATTACTTTGATGCATAATTTTTTTAGGCACGGATTACGCGGATTACACGGATATATTCCGAAGTATAAGGCTAATCATAAATCTCAAAGTTCAAATTTCAAAATTCAATGTTTAAGATAAACAATGTAGGTAGAAAGTTGTATTTCAGCGTGCTGACGGTGTTCCTTGTGTTCGCCGTCAGCTTCATCGTGTTTCAGCAGACCCGAGAGAAGCAGTTTAAGATAAGTACGCTCACGCTGAAGTTAGCCAACTATAATGAATTGCTAGCCGAGGACTTGGAGCTCTCCACCTCCGAGGGCATTCTGCTATCGGATGGCGAGAAGGTGAAGGGCGACAGCCTAGCCGTAGTGGATAGTGTAAGGGTGGCAGAAGCCAAGCTGGAAGCATTTGTCAAGGAACACGAGAGCAAGGACCTTCGTGTAACCCTGGTATTGCCCGATGGCAAGGTGGTATACGACAACATGAGCCCGGACTATCGCCACTTTGCCAATCATGCCAAGCGCGCCGAGATAGCCGAGGCTTTGCGCTCAGGTCAGGGCACCAGTGTGGAGCGACAGTCCAAGACCCTGAAGCACGACTACTTCTACGTGGCGTCTTATTTCCCTAAGACCCATCTCATTATCCGTACCGCATTGCCATATAATGACGACTTGGCCAAGTCACTACAGGCCGACCAGCACTACATCTGGTTTGCCATCGGAGCCATCATCCTGCTCACCATCTTGCTCTATCGCTTCACCAACCGTCTGGGCAAGAACATCTCCAAGCTGCGCATCTTTGCCTGGAAGGCAGACCACAACGAGAGCCTGGAGGTGGAAGACCTAGCCAAGTTCCCCAATGACGAACTGGGCGAGATAGCCGAGCGCATCATCAAGATGTACAAGCGCATACAGACCACTCGCCGAGAGCAAGACATTCTGAAGCGACAGCTCACCCAGAACATAGCCCATGAACTCAAGACCCCAGTGGCTAGCATCCAGGGCTATCTGGAAACCATTCTGGACAATCCGCATATCAACGAGGAGACCAAGGAGCAATTCTTGCATCGCTGCTATGCCCAGAGCGAGCGACTCACCTCCCTGCTCCACGACATATCCACACTGAACCGACTGGACGATGGCGCCGACATGATAGACTTTGAGGCAGTGGACATCACCCAGATGGTGAGCGACATAGCCAAAGAGACCGCCTTGGCTCGTGAGGAGCGCAAGATGACCTTTGACAACCAACTGCAAGGTCGCATTGTGGTGAAGGGCAACAGGAGTTTGCTCTACAGCGTGTTCCGCAATCTGACCGACAATGCCATCGCCTACGCTGGCGAGGGCTGCAAGATAACCTTGGAGGGCAACAAGATGGGCAACAAATGGCATTTCATCTTCCGTGACAATGGGCAGGGAGTGCCACAGGAGCATCTGGCTCGCCTCTTCGAACGTTTCTACAGAGTGGACAAAGGACGCAGCCGCAAGATGGGCGGTACTGGTCTGGGACTAGCCATCGTGAAGAACGCCGTATTGCTGCACGGAGGAACCATCCGAGTAAGCAATCTGCCCGAAGGTGGCTTGAAGTTTGAGTTCACCATCAAGAAATAAGGTGGTATCTCAACAAAAAAAATATAAAAAACTTGTATTTATTTTGTAGTGTCTTTGATTTACTGTATCTTTGCACTCAAAATAAATACATTAACAATATAAAAAGAGAAAATAGTATGATTCTTTTTTTCAGAACTCCATCTAAGAGTGTGATTGCGACCGAG
>URLG01000059.1 GCA_900548535.1 Candidatus Segatella intestinihominis
GAGAAGTCTTCTCGGTTTCATAAGTGTAATTTGATGAGTATCCCGATCGAACCGAAACGACCCTTGTAATCTTTTGTACTTGCAAAGTTACTGCTTTCTTTTCAAACCACCAAATATTTTGGAGTCTTTTTTCAGAAAATCTTGCAGACAACCTTATTTGATTTCTTCGTATATTTTTTCAAATTCCTCCCTGAGTCTACTTTTGTTCTCTATGATGTTGCGCAGCTCATTGAGTGCCTTCTCATTGGGGGAGTTAGGTATCCAGAGTTTGATATATCCATTTCTAGAATACTTTTCCTCCATGTGCTCGGCAAATCTTTCCCATTGCTCCTCCTTGTTTTTCTCCGGATTGTTTTCCTTGCCATATTGGATGGCACGCAGGAATATCTCGTGAGGGTCTATGTCGCGATCTGCCTCTGCCACAATCTTGCCATAGATGCTGCGGGGCTGTCGGCTGGAGGAGGCACGATGATCCTCCACAGCCTCCTTCATAATCTTGATTTGCTCCGGGTTAAACCATCGTTTGAGTCGGGCATCAGCCACGAGTATCTTGCCACTGGTGATGTGATGGATGGCTCGAGGACCACTCATGCCCAGGTCATGATAGGCTGCTATCACATAGACCATGTCTATATTCGCACCCGTAACCTTGGCTAACTGGAGCGAGTTCTTGATCACTCTACTCACATGTCTCAGACCATGGCTTTCGCCAAAAGCATTGTAACGAGGCAGAATCTGTGTCTCCACAAACTCCATCAAGTCTAGACTTACCTGCTGTTTCATAGTTGTCCCTCCAATTATTTTTAGGTTTACACCTTATTATATTTTTACCTTATTATATATAGGGCTCTCAGGAAGAGTCATCCTATATCCAGAAAATGCACTTCTTAGAAGAGCACTCCGCTCACCGATGCCAGGAACGTGACGATACCGAAAATGAAGATATTTCGGGCTGTCATTCCCAGAACTTGATTCAATTGGCTGCCTTCACCTATGCGCTTCATCTTGATATAGGTAAGATTGTGGAGCGCGATGTAGATGCCGGCAAATGGCAGAAGGATGCTGTTGTTGGTGCCCATCAGCGTATCAGCGATGGTCATGACAATCACTGATAGTATCGCCACATTGCCCAGGGCGCAATAGAGCAGCTCCGTGTAGCGCTTTCCGATATGGATGACGAGCGTATTCTTTCCTGCCTTCAAGTCATTGTCATAGTCTCTATAGTTATTGACGATGAGCAGACAGTCTACCACCATTCCGCAGAGGAAAGATGCCACCAGAACTTCGCCCGTAACACCCTGCAGCCCCTCTGGCATCACCAGGTAATAAGTGCAGCACACAGGCACGATGCCAAAGAATGCAAGTACCAAGATATCACCCAATCCCTGGTAGCTGAGCGTGGTGGTATAGAGGAAGCAGAAGATGACGCAGCAGATGCCCACGATGATCATCTCCCATCCACCAAACAGAATCAATGGCAATCCGATGATGCAGCCCAAGAGGGTAGTGAGGAGAATGCCTTTCTGCATGGCACCCAGCGTAATCCAGCCCTCAGCGCAAGCTCGCTTGGGTCCAAGTCGAGTCTCATCGTCATTGCCTTTCTTGAAGTCAAAATAGTCATTGACCAAGTTGCTGTCTATCTGCATCACCCATGCAAAGAGCAGACAGAGCAAGGCTGGCAGCCAGGAGATGTGCGCCTGCGTATCCTTGATGGCCAGTCCGATGCCTATCAGCACAGGTACTGCTGCTGCCGTCAATGTCTTGGGGCGAGCAGCCAAGAACCATGCTTTTATCGAATTTGTCTTTACCATATTCTGCTTATTTATATTCTTATGCCTATCCGAGATAGACTTTCGTAGAAAATCCTAGTTGAAGAAGTTCCAGCTTACTCCGAATCTAAACACGCTCTCATTGAGTGGATAGTGAGGAGTAAGGAAGTAGTTCTTGCTGCCCGAACCGCTATTCACATGACTCATCATTACGAAGAAGCGAGTATGCTTGATATGCACATTGGCATATACATTGACGATAGGGTAGTTGCCCACCTCCACATTCTTGTCGCCATTGTCCTGAACAGCAAATACACCGAGATATGGTGAATAGTCAGGCGCCTCATAGCTAGTGAAGTAGCGACAGTCGGCACCCAAGTCAATGTTCAGTACCTTTGCCAACTTAAACTTCATGTAGAGATTAGAGTAGACATTCAAGTCTGGCACCGGAATATCACTGCTGCTAGAGTGCTGGTAAGTAATCACATTCTCCCAATGGAAGATGCTAAACTTGAAGTTTTGCTCCAACTGGGCTGTGAGCAGGTTGATGGAGCCCGTATTCTGCATTGGCTTCACAGTGACACCCGTGCGCATGAAATTCTCTGTTACTTGATAGCTCTGCGCAAAGTAAGTGTAGTTCTTGATCTCATCCACTGCCACGCGCAGGGTGGTCTGAGTCTTAGGATAACTCAATGTACCCATGATGCGAGTATGGATGGTCTTGTCTACATCCTGCTCCCACCAAGCATGGCGCGCATGATAAGTACTATAATAGAAGGATGGATTCTCACGATGGAAGAAGGCGTCACCCCTAACTTGCAGTGTGTCACCGAGGAATGGGATATTGACATCCACGCTTCCATCCACAGCCAGGGTTCCAACGTCAGCGCCTGCTACGCCAACTTCAGCCACCACATCATAGTGGAGCGTCTTGCCCTGCTGCTTGCTCAATTCGCCACCCACTGTGAGGGTATGCTCATTGAAGGTAGCCGTGCCACCCTCCTTGTTAGGCAAGGCAAAATGGCGAAGCTCGTAGCTAGCAAATGCCTTCAAGCCAGCCTTAGCCCACTTGCTGAAACCTTCCAACATGCTGATGGCGAAAGTATTCTTCAGATGCCAGTGCTTGGTCTTATCATAGATGGAATCACCAGTCAGCTTGCCTGCGTCATAATACTCATACAGATAATAATCGGCAGGCGTTTGATATGCCTGATAGATGCGGCTATAGTTGTCAAACTTGAGGGTATGGATGAAGCTAGTCACTGGCACATACTCATTCTTATACCAGAGAGAGTCTTCCTGTTTTTTCTTCTCGATGGCAAGGATGCTATCGGCAGCTGCCTTTCCGCTCACGGAGATACGAGTACTGTCGCTCTTGATGTCCTTGACGGCTGCCACATCCTTGGCTGGTTCATCGCCTGCAATCTTGGCATTGTCAGGGCGTCCGGAGAACTTAGCAGCCTGCTGTTTGTCAAATGCCTTCTCATCAAACTCCTTGCCTTCCTGTTGCGCTTTCTTTCGAGCCTCGTCCTTGGCATCTTCGGCAGCATTCTCCTTGGCGGAAGCCATGGCAAATTTCTTAGCCTTGATTTCCTCCTCGGTCATCTTCACCTTGCGATTGAAACCGATGTTGTAGCGATGGCTGAAGAAGATGTGCTGGTTGTCATTACGATTCCAGTTTTGCTCCAGCACGGTAGGAATCTCATTCGTTCCAAAGCTCTCTGTGAAGATTTCCGGATGCTTGATGTAATCATCGTTGGTGATACCGCCATTCTCCGTAACCTTCTGATGCAGTGTACTGAAGAGGAAGTGAGCCTGATAGCGATCGCCCAGATAAGACAACCACATCGTATACTTGAAGTGAGAGGTGCCCTGCGCATTGTAGTAACCTCTGCCATAACGATAGTCGAATCGGAAACCACCACCCAACTGCTTGTTGGCATTCACGGCAAACATCGCCTTGAAGTCGTCCTCGCCATTGGTTCGGTTACCGCAACTATTCAGGGTGACATTGGTGATAGGAGAGTAGGTGTTGGTGAAATGGAAATCGCTCACTGGAGTAACCATATAATCGTATGGCAGCGTGAAGATGAAGTCATCCGATGGAGCCATTTGGTCGATGAAGATACGGTTGATACGAGGCGTTCCCATATTGCCCAAAGTGTTGTATTCACCACGCAATCCCTCAGTGAAGGTGGTGTTCATATACATGTGTTGCAGGGTATCCACCACGGCAGGGGTAGTATCGCCAAATCTCTCATCTATGGTCCATACTTTCATGCCCTTAGGTATCTCTTTGTCGGAGCCTAGGGAGTCGGTATTTACCTTACGATTGGTCTGTGGACGGAACTGCTGGTCTTCATTATAGTTAAAATCAGTTTGTGCCGCAACCGGTGAGATTGCAGCACAAACCATGAAAATCGAGAATAATCTTTTCTTCATTAATTACGTTATTTCTTAAACATTCTGATGCAAACTTCTGCTATTTTGAGCACTACGCCAATGATGAGCAGGATGTATGCCACCATGCGGTCTTCCATCTGATAAAAGAGCACTACACCCACGATGGCGAAGAGCATGAAAGCGATGTTGAGCGCATTGCGCACACCCAGCATATTGCTGCGGTCGCTATATTCCAAGCGGCGATGATGGTGACGCTGCGGTCTTACTGCATAACTCTGCTGTGGCTGAACTTCTGTCTGCTGAGCCTCTTGTTCTGAGCCTTGTTTTATATCATCCATAAACTATGAATACCTATTATTATTAAATCTATAAATAAAAATCTATTCTTTAACCAGCTTAGTCAAGTCACTAAATATCTGGTCTTTTCTATCAATGGTGAGACGGCGGAACTTGCCATATATCTTAGCCAAGTCGTTCTTCTTCTTGGTGAGCGCATACTTATCAGTAATCACGTTTTCGGCAGTTTCCTTGAAACCCGTGCTTCTGCCTTCCTCGTAATTGTAGACGATGCGACCCAGCGTAAGCTTGAGATGATTGTCGGTGATATTTGCCACCAAGTTATAGCGGAACTCTGAGCGATCCAACGAAATGAAAGAAGCGCTGAACACGAGCCATTCGTCCATGGTATTGGCTATGACATGCTCATCCTTGTTGACCAAGGCCACACGGCTGGCGATATTATTTTCACCCTGTGTCAACTCACTCATATACTGATATACGATATTATAAATCTGGTCAGCTGTCTTGCCATTGGCATCCGTCTCAGTGGTAAATTCCACCTTGCCCTTGGCATTGAGGGTGACGGCACCTTCCAGATACTTAGGGTCTTCCTTCAGCACCACGCCATTGAACAGAGTAGTCTTCTTAGGTTCCTCCTTCTTGGCTGCCACTGCTGTTGGTACCACCCAGCCAGTCTTGGTAGTTGGTTCCTTGGCTACTGCTGGAGCAGGAACTTCTGTCTTAGCAGAATTTGCCTGAGACTTTGGAGCATCTTCCAAAGCCTTCGCCTGCTTTTCTGCTTCTTCCGAAGCCTTGTTGATGCTGTCGGTTTGAGCCTTGAGACGGGCAGCTTCAGCTTTGAGCTTAGCTATTTCGAGGGCTTTCTTGGCAGCCTCCAGTTGTTTCTGAGCTTGTTCTAGCTGTTGTTCCTCAGTGAGCACGGTCTGTGCCTGTGCCATCATAGGGAGGAGCAACATTATAGGGATAATTAATTTCTTCATATTAAGGGATATTTGCATTAAAAAGCGGAAGATGAGGGATTCAAACCCCCGATACCCAGAAGAGGGTATACCGGATTTCGAGTCCAGCGCATTCGGTCACTCTGCCAATCTTCCTTTGTCTTTAGTCAGATGCAAAAGTAATACTTTTTTCCAACGTGACAAAATTATGCCTTATTTTTTTAACTTAATTAATCATTGGTCCTAGAACTATATATCTTATTGATTCAAGAATCTATCCGCCTCGATGGCTGCCTTGGCACCAGAACCTGCTGCCACCACACCTTGGCGATAAACTGGGTCAGCTACATCACCAGCGGCAAAGACACCAGGGATATTGGTGCTGGCTGTGCCAGGTACCACCTTGATGAAGCCCTGCTCATCGAGATCTATCTGCCCCTGGAAGAGGTCAGTGTTAGGCTTATGGCCAATGGCAAGGAAGAATCCATCGATGGCAATATCGAATGGCTCCTCATTAGGCTCGCCCTTGTGGCGAACGAGATGAGCTCCCTCCACACCATTCTCACCGAAGAGACCCACGGTGTTGGTCTCAAAGAGAATCTCGATGTTTTCTCTCTCCTTCACACGCTGTTGCATGATTTCAGCCGCACGGAGATAAGGCTTGCGCACTATCATATACACCTTCTTGGCAAGGCCAGAGAGATAGAGCGCTTCCTCGCAGGCTGTATCGCCACCGCCCACTACGGCTACCGTACGCTTGCGATAGAAGAAACCATCGCAGGTAGCACAAGCTGATACGCCCTGTCCACGATACTTCTCCTCATCAGCCAGTCCGAGATACTTAGCTGATGCACCTGTGGCGATAATCACAGTCTCTGCCTCTATCTCATTGCCACGCTCATCGGTGAGATGGAATGGGCGAGAGCTGAAGTCTGCCTTCTCGATGCTTCCATCACGGATGTCTGCGCCAAAGCGAGCTGCCTGCTCCTTCATGTCCATCATCATCTGGGTACCGTCCACGCCATTAGGATAACCAGGGAAGTTTTCTACCTCCGTGGTGATAGTGAGCTGTCCGCCTGGTTGCATACCCGAATAGAGCACAGGCTTGAGGTCGGCTCTGCCTGCATAGATGGCAGCAGTATATCCCGCAGGACCGCTACCTATAATCAAAGTCTTTACTTTTTCCATTTGTATCTATTGTTTTATTATTTTCGTTTTGATTCTAATCTCTTCTTATTTTTACAATTAATTCTTTGCAAAGTTACATCAAAAAGGGCAGAAAACAAAATAATGGACGCTATTTTTACACATCTTATATATTATATAGCATATTTATGGTAGAAATATGATGAAAAAAGAAGGGATTTTGGATAAATATTTGTAACTTTGCAGCCAAAAATAAAAAAACAGAAACATAGATGAATAATATCAAGAAGATTGTACTCACTGGCGGACCTTGCGCAGGTAAGACTACCGCCATGGTCAAGGTGATAGAGCATTTCTCGAGCCTCGGCTATAAGGTGTTTACCATACCAGAGGTGCCTACCATGTTTACCCAGGCTGGCATGAACTACCTGACCTCCAACAAGGATTTCTTCTTTGAGGGAGAGAAGGCTACCTTTATGACTCAGGTGGGGCTGGAGGATAGTTTCCTGCGCATGGCAGAGACAATGGACCAGCCAGTGCTCATCGTTTGCGACCGTGGAACGATGGACATCTCCACCTATCTCACCCCTGAGTTTTGGAATCGCATCATCTCGGAGCAGGGTTATACCAACACTCAGCTACGCGAGCGCTATGACGCAGTGCTCCATTTGGTTTCGGCTGCCGATGGCGCAGAGCAGTTCTATACCACTGCCAATAATGCGCAGCGATTGGAGAAGGCTGATGAACATGGACTTCAGATAGCTCGTGAGCTGGACAAGAAGATTGTATCAGCATGGAAGGGACACCCTCACTTGAGAGTGATCAACAACCATGAGGATTTCGACAACAAGCTGAACCGTGTGCTCAAGGAGATAAGCAATGTGCTCGGCATTCCTCAGCCAATAGAGGAGGAGAGAAAGTATATCGTGAAGCTGACGGGAGAAGTGCCAAATGCCATTGATAGCGACATCGTGCAGACTTATCTTACTGGCGACCCAGGCAGCGAGATTCGCTTGCGCCGTCGTGGTTTTGATGGCAAGTATGTGTATGTGCATACCACCAAGAAGCGCATCTCGGACAAGGAGCAGATAGAGACTGAGCGTCAGATCAATGCCAATCTCTATGAGAGCATGTTGCAGCAGGCTGATCCATATCGCCAGCGCATCCACAAGCATCGCAAGAGTTTCATCTGGAAGGGTCAGTATTTTGAGCTGGATTCTTTCTTGGAGCCAGTGAGCGACCTCATGATACTCGAAACCAAGGGTATCGCACAGCATGAGAGCGTGAAGTTCCCTCCTTTCATTCAGGTATTGGAGGATATCACGGGCAATACAAAATACTATAATTATAATATCGCCCTGAAGCGATAGAAAAAAAAATACAAGCAAGAAATGCTGGGAGACTGGTTTGTTACCTGCCCTCCCAGCATTTCTTGCTATTTTCCTTTTGCCGGACTTTCGGCAGTTTTCTTCTTTTTCTTTTTGATGCCGAAGAGGTCGCGCCAACCATTGAAGTCTTTCTTCATGATGAGACCCAAGCCCTGGGTGTTCAGACTGTTGCGCGTAAAGTAGCGGTCGTTGGTCTGATTGTACATGCGGATGGCGAGATTGCCATTCGGATAGATGAGATAGCGAAGGTCGAAATCGCCGATGAAGCTCTGGGTGGCGTTGGCATTGTCTCGATAGCCAAACTGACCATTGAAAAGCAGACGGTTATTGAGCAGCTTACCGCTCAGAATACCCTCATACTCAGCATTGTTGAAACCCTCATCACCCGTAGAGATATTGGCTCCGAAGTTCCAGTTGTTGCTGTTTACCAGGCTCGAAAGCACGGTGTTGATTTGCTGAGAGATAGTACCGCTCAGAAGACTCTGCATGGCTAGCGAAGTCTGGCTCTGCTGATTGGCATTCTCGCTCATCTGGTTGTTGTTGCTCTGGGCATAGAATCGTCCGATGCCCAAGAGATAGAGCACCTGCTGGTTCATCTCTTCCTGCGAGTTGATGACCGAGTAGATCATCTGCTTGGCATCGCTATTCACCGTTGGCATATCCATGGAGAAGTCTACCTTTGGTGCTCGTGGAGTACCCGTGATGTCCATCAAGCAGTCTACTCGGATATTGTTGCTGCTGAATGACTTACCGATACTCAAGTCGCTCAGTGGCACTCCATTCACGGTATATTTGGCTTGCAGATTGAGCGGAGCGCTATAGGGGTTGCCACCGAAGGCGATGGTGCCGCCTGGCATAAACTCGAAGTCCTTCTTGATCACATTCTGGATGGTGAGCTTGTACAAGCCATGGTCCACCACATAGTTGCCAAACATATCGAACGAACCCTTGTTAAACCAGTTTGCCCTTATCACACCGTCGCCATTGAGCGTGATGTAGTCGCCGCTCTGCTCGTCCATGATGAGTTTCACGGTGAGGTTTTGGTTGGTGTTGATCAGGAAGTTGATACGCATGTCCGAAGAGAAGTCTATCTCATCTTCCACCGGAGTGAATGCCATCTGCTTGCTGATGCTATCTGCCAACTGCGGTACGATTTCATGCCAGTGGATAAAATCCTTGTCGCTGATGGCGTCTGGGCTAGCCGCATTATATACGAAGATGCTGCCAGGCTCTGGCTCAGCGTCGATGTCGATGATGGTTTCGCCGCTCTTGCCGTGGATGCCCACCTTGCCCGTGGCATAGATGGTACCATAGAAGGTGTTGTCGCCAAACTCATGGGTGTCATAGCCCAGGAAGTTGCGCGCCTTCAGGTCTAGGTCATAGCTCAGTTTGGTGAGGTGCTTGTGGTGGATGCCACCGCTCACCACGGCTATGTTTCTGTTGCGGTCATAGAGCGTATCATTCTGTAGCTGGATGTCATCTGGAATGGCGTGGGCTCTCAGATTCTCAAATGTATAGTCGGTGTTGAGCTGCTTCATGTGCATCTTGCCATGCGCCACGATGTCGCCCACCAAGTTGATGTTTCTCAGGTCGCCCACCAAGTTGAGCTTACCGTCAGCCCAAGCGTCGATACTGTTCATAAAACTGCCACAGAAATTCTCCATAAACTTCATGCTGGTGCCTTGCGCCTCGATGCCCAAGTCTATGTAGTTGCGCTTGGGCGATACGTAGCCATTGATCAGCGTCTGATGCTCAGGACCGTCATCGGCAGTGGCATGGATGTCGATTTGCTCCTCTTCCTTGTTGAATGCCACGGCAGCATGGAGCACACCGAGCGGACCATTCTCGAAGGTGAAGTCCTTGATGTCGAGGTTGGCGTAGGCATCTGGCTGATGGAAGATGCTCTTCACTACTGCCTTGCCCGATGCTCTTCCGGTGAAGTCGACCGAGTGGAAGTTGACGAGGTTCAGGATATATGCCACGTCCACATCCTTCAAGTCGGCGATGATACTATCCTCCTTGTTGGGGGTGGCAAGTCCGCTCACGATGACGTGCTGGTCCTTGTGGCTCACGGCAAAATGGTCTATCATCAAGTGGTTCTTGCTATATACGATGTCGCTCGGATGAACCTCCCATGGCGTGTCGCCCAGCGTGAGCCTAGATGGATGGATGGTGACATGGGCAGTGGATTCATTGTGCTCGTTCTTGAAGAACTGGGCGTGGGCATCCAGGAGCCCCTTCACTGGCAACTTAGCCGAATGGTTGTCGTAATGGAGCAGGGTGGAGAGCGTATTGTCTGCTGCCGCCGCATCCAACTGATAGGTAGGCCCCACGCTGCCCGGTATGCCCTGGCTGATGCCAGCCTTCACCTTGAGGGTATCGCCGATGGTATGCATGTCGAGTTTGCCACCATGGAATGCGGCACCCGAGTATTCGAAGCCCGGTATGTTGGCCTGCAAGTTGACGCTGCGATGGATGTCGGAGAGCGTGCCTGCCAGGGTGATAGGCTCGCTGAGGGTGAGCGGAATGCCCAACATGCGGCGCAATATCTCGGTAGATGACACGTGAGCCTGAATGCTGAAGTTGTTCTTGGCAGAAGCCGACACCTTGCCGATACCTGGAATGGTAGGCATCTTGCTGGCTATGAGGTTGGTACCGCTCTGCACCAGGGTGGCGTAGTCGTATTGTCCGCTCACATGGATCTCGGCAAATGGAGCCATGAGGTCCAGGTAGCTGTCCTTGCCTTGGTTCTTGGCTTCTATCTGGATATCATCGAGACTATAGGTCTTGTCTGCCATCTTCACGCCCAGGATGCTAGGCTGTAGGTGGCGGATATCGGCATTCACGGCATATTGCTTGCTCGGAATGCTGTAGTTGCCCTTTACTTGCAGATTGATGTTAGGGTCGGCGATGGAGGCAAGTCCGTCTATCAGTCCGTTGTTATAGCTGCCGTCCAACCGGATGTTGCGGTAGCTGTAGTTGTTGAAGTCAAAACGTGGTATGCTGCCTCGGACTGCCAGATGCTTGGTGGTGCCATGGGCATCGAGGGTGGCAGCAAGGATGCCAAACTTCTTGTTGTCCAAGACTCTGCCCAGGTTGATGCCCTTGGTGTCGATATGGGCAGCCAGTTGCTCGCCATTTTTCTCAGCCTTCAGGTTCACCTCGCCAGCGTCCGTGCGCAGGTAGCCTTTGGTGCCAAGCTTCTTGCCTGCGCCTCCAGCTTCACCTATATAATATATATTGCCCAGGCGCAACACCCCCTGCGGGATATTGATGCGCTTGCCCAGATTGGCTGCCACCTGCTTGATGCCGTCGGCAGAGAGCTTGAGTGTCTTGATGTCGGTTTGCCAGCGCAGGGTGCGGTCCCAGTCGGCTAACTTGCCCTTGGCATCGAGCACCACGCTGCCACTACGGGTCTTGAAGTGGAACTCGGGGATGCGGGCAGAGGTGGAAGTGCCCGAGAATTGGCAGTCCACCAAGAGTTCATCCTCAAATTTTCGGAGGGCTGGTACGAAGCAAGCCACATCCGTCAAGGTGATTCTGGAAGGCTTGATGCCACCCTCATACTGCAAACTGGAGGCTACCAACTTGCCATTCTCCACACGATAAGAGGCATGGATGGGAGAGAGCTCCAACTGGCTGTGAGGCAACTCCAAGAGGAAGTCGCGGAGCGTGGCTTGGTGCTTGTCGGCAATGAGCTTCAGGCGGAAGTTCTTTACTTCAAGTCCTGATTTATCCTTGAGCGCTATCTTCTTGATGGCTAAGGAGATATTATCATCAGTGAGATGGTCGAGAATGAAGTGGGCGGAGAGCCCTGTCACCCCGATATGCTTAGGCGAGAACACACCCGCTACGGATGCCACATCACGCTGATTGTAGGCGATGGCACCATGGCGAATGATGAGACTGCCTATGCGCAGGTCCAGGGGTGTATGCTTGGTGGTGTCCTTGCTGGCCAAGGAGTCGAGCACAAACTGGAAGTTGGGCTTGCTCTGCGCCGTCTGCTTGTAGAGGTTGGCTCGCAGACCGAAGAGCTGCGCCGAGTTGACTACTATCTTGCCATCCTTGAGGGGCAGGAAGTCGAGCTTGGCAGATAGGCGCGAGGCATAGATCATGCTGTCGCCACGCTGGTCGAGCATCTTCACATCGTCGATGATGATGCGGTTGAAGAATCCCAGGTTCACCCTGCCCACGTTCACCTCCGTACCAAATTTCTTCTGGAGCGCATCCGCCACCTGAGAGCCAATGAGGGCTTGTACTGGTGGCACGTGCAACAGTACTACGAGCAAGAAATAGATGGCCACTACCGACCATATAATACCATTAATAATATGTTTAATCTGTTTCAAATGTATGCTTGTTTTGTTGTTCAAATGATGCGTTATCCAGCGCCCGATAATGATACTTTTTTGCTATCTGCATGTATCAAATTTCGGTTTGGGTATTGCATAAACATTAAATTTTGCCACAAAATTACTTCATTTTTGTCAAAAACTCGAATAAAACGCCAATTTTTCTTTCTTATCTTACTTTTTTTTACTATTTTTGCAGCAAGTTTTGGAAAATTCAGTAAAATAGGAATATTATAGTAAGAAAATAAATAGGAATATTAAATCAGTTTTTAAATATTAATATGTAGTTATGGCAAATGTAATTAAGTTACGTAAAGGCTTGGACATTAACCTAGCGGGTAAGGCTTCCAAGGATGTTACGCTGAAGGTGGCTCAGACCGACGAGTACGCGCTCGTGCCTGAGGCTTTCGTGGGCGTTACACCTAAGGTAGTGGTACGCGAGGGTGACCATGTCAATGCCGGAGACGCCTTGTTCGCCAACAAGGCTTGCCCAGATGTGAAGTTTGCCTCACCAGTGAGCGGTACCGTTACTGCCATTGAGAGAGGTGAGCGTCGCAAGGTGCTCTGCGTAAAGGTGAAGGCCGACGCAGTGCAGACTTCTACCGATTTCGGCAAGAAGAATGTAGAAACTATGGATGGTGCAGCAGTAAAGCAGGCTTTGCTCGAGGCTGGACTGTTCGGGTACATCAACCAGTTGCCTTATGCAGTGTCCACCACTCCTGACACCACGCCTAAGGCGATTTTTGTTTCTGCACTCCGCGACATGCCGCTTGCAGGTGATTTCGAGGTAGAGTTGGCAGGCAATGAGGAGGCTTTCCAGGCAGGTCTCACAGCCCTGAGCAAAATTGCGAAAACTTATCTTGGCGTGGGTGTTGACCAGCAGAGTGCTGCTTTGAGCAATGCCAAGAATGTAGAGTTGAATGTTTTTGATGGTCCTTGCCCAGCTGGTAATGTGGGCGTTCAGGTCAACAACATCGACCCTGTTAACAAGGGTGAGGTGGTATGGACCGTGGATCCATCAGTAGTTATCTTCTTCGGTCGTCTGTTCTTGACTGGCAAGGTGAACCTGCACAAGGTGATTGCCGTAGCTGGTAGCGAGATCAAGACCCCTGGCTATGCCGACGTATTGGTAGGCACACCGCTGAGCGCCATCGTGGGCGAGCAGCTGAAGCAGACCGAGCACGTGCGCCTCATCGAGGGCAATCCGCTCACAGGTAAGAAGACCTCACAGGAGGCTTACCTCGGTGGTCATACCTCAGAGATCACAGCCATCCCAGAGGGTGACGACAATGACGAGATCTTGGGCTGGATCATGCCACGCACCAACGATTTCTCTACCTCTCGCTCTTATCTCTCTTGGCTCATGGGCAAGAAGAAGGAGTACAATCTCGATGCCCGCATCAAGGGTGGTGAGCGCCACATGATCATGAGCGGCGAGTATGACAAGGTATTGCCAATGGACATCTATGGCGAATATCTCATCAAGGCCATCATCGCTGGCGACATCGACAAGCAGGAGCAACTCGGCATCTATGAGGTTAGCCCAGAGGACTTTGCGGTAGCTGAGTTCGTGGATAGCTCCAAGCTCGAATTGCAGAAGATTGTACGTGAGGGATTGAACATCCTCAAGAAAGAGAACGCATAATCTCTAGTAAGAGAACGCATAATTAAAATAAAGAAATGAGTGCATTAAGAAATTATCTCAACAAGATAAAGCCTAACTTCCAAGAGGGAGGTAAGCTGCACGCCTTCGAGAGCGTCTTTGATGGTTTCGAGAGCTTCCTGTATGTGCCTAACACCACAGCGAAGAGCGGAGCCAACATCCACGACGCCATCGACTCGAAGCGCATCATGAGCTTTGTGGTCATCGCCCTGATACCTGCATTGCTCTTTGGTATGTATAATGTGGGATACCAGAATTTCAAGGCTGCGGGCACATTGGATGCCGCTAGCTTCATCGAGGTCTTCGGCTTCGGATTCTTGGCTGTCCTCCCTAAGTTGTTGGTTAGCTACATCGTGGGTCTCGGCATCGAGTTTGCCTGGGCTCAGTGGAAGCACGAGGAGATTCAGGAGGGTTACTTGGTATCAGGTATCATCATCCCGCTGATTATCCCTATCTCTACACCGCTGTGGATGCTCGCCCTGGCGTGCGCATTCGCTGTCATCTTCTGCAAGGAGATCTTCGGTGGTACGGGTATGAACATCTTCAATGTGGCTGTAGGTGCCCGTATGTTCCTCTTCTTCTCTTACCCTCTCGCCATGAGTGGCGACAAGGTTTGGATTGCCAAGGAGAGCATCTTCGGCTTGGGCAACACACTGCCTGACGGATTCACAGCTGCCACACCTCTCGGACAGTTGGCTCAGGGCGGTATGCCTTCTGCTAGCATCTGCGATATGGTGACAGGTCTGATTCCTGGTTCCATCGGTGAGACATCAGTCATCGCCATCGCCATTGGTGCCGTTATCCTGCTCTGGACTGGCATCGCATCATGGAAGACCATGGGCTCAGTATTTGCCGGTGGCATCGTGATGGCTCTCATCTTCCAGGCTCTGGGCATGACTCCTATCGCTTGGTATGAGCACATCATCCTGGGTGGTTTCTGCTTCGGTGCCGTATTCATGGCCACCGACCCAGTGACATCTGCCCGCACCGAGAAGGGTAAGTACTTCTATGGATTCTTCATTGGCGCCATCGCCGTCATCGTACGTGTGATGAACCCAGGTTATCCAGAGGGTATGATGCTCGCTATCTTCTTCGGCAACATGTTTGCTCCGCTCATCGACTACTGCGTGGTACAGGGCAACATCTCAAGCCGTGCTAAACGTGCTATTAAATAAAAAGGGGAGGAATGTAGGTATGAAGACAAATTCAAATAGCTATACTATTATCTATTCGGTGATCATCGTGGTCATCGTAGCGTTCCTTCTGGCTTTCGTCTCTTCTTCATTGAAGTCTACACAGGAGGCTAACGTGGCACTCGACACTCAGAAGCAGATCTTGAACTCACTCAACCTGCGCGACCTTGACAACGCGACTGCGGCAGCCAAATATAAAGAGGTGGTACAGCGCGAGAGAGAGAAGGACGGCATGAAGTACTACGAGTGCGAGATCAACGGCGAGAAGAAGACCGTCTACTCCGTCAAGGGTATGGGTCTTTGGGGTGGCATCTCTGGTTTCATCGCCGTGGATGCCGACAACAACACCGTATATGGCGTATACTTCAACCACGAGGGCGAGACTGCCGGACTGGGAGCCGAGATCAAGGACAACTTGAAGTGGCAGCAGAAGTTCCAGGGCAAAAAGATACACAAGGATGGCGTAGAGGGCATCCAGCTGGGCGTGAAGAAAGACGCTCCTGCCAGCGACCCTAACAATGTGGATGCCGTAACGGGCGCTACATTGACCAGCAACGGTGTAGACCAGATGCTCAAGGAAGGACTTGCTAAATTCATTAAATAACATTGAACGTTGAACATTGAAATTTGAACTTTATGATTAGCTTTCGAGCTTAGATGAAGTTTAGAGAGATATATACATATCATAAAGTTCAATGTTCAAAATTCAAAATTCAAAGTAAATAATATGGCATTATTTAGTAAACAAAATAAAGAGGCATTCTCTAAGCCACTCAACCTGGACAACCCTATCATGGTGCAGGTGCTTGGTATCTGTAGTGCCTTGGCTGTTACTTCACAGTTGAAGCCAGCCATTGTGATGGGACTTGCCGTAACCATCATCACGGCATTCTCTAACGTGATTATTTCCATCATCCGCAACACCATCCCTC
>URLG01000060.1 GCA_900548535.1 Candidatus Segatella intestinihominis
TACGAAACGACCGATACGGCCAAATCCGTTAATACCAATCTTAATCATTGTTCTTTATTATTTAAATTAAAGTTTAAAAATATTACTATTTTAAAGCCCTCAAGCGCATATATGGAGCTGAAACATCCTTTTTTGACGCTAGAAAAGCATTTTTTCTTCTTTTCGAGCGCAAAGTTACTAAAAATTTTCTAACTTTGCAACCAGAATGAGTATTAAATAAGTTAAAAAAGAATAGTAGAGCTTTAATATAGCTACGTTTTTTACACTTATTATACCATACTGACAACTCTATATTGCAAAATAGAATTGTTAAGGGGGGCTGTAAGGCAATATGTCACGATGAGAAGAGGTGCCAATCCCGCCTCAAGAGCTCCTCACTGGGCATTACACCTTATTATATATAGTATATAACATTAAACATAAATAATAAACAGTATGAGTAAATTTTTGAATGAATTTAAGGAATTCGCTATGCGTGGCAATGTGCTCGACATGGCTGTCGGTGTTATCATCGGTGGTGCGTTTGGCAAAATCGTAAGTTCGGTAGTGGATGATGTCATCATGCCTCCTATCGGTTGGCTCATCGGCGGTGTCAACTTCTCCGACCTCAAGGTTACCCTCCCTACCGTCAATGTGGCTGGCGAGGAACTGAAGGCTGCCACCATTAATTATGGCAACTTCCTCCAGACCTGTTTCGACTTCCTCATTGTAGCATTTTGTATCTTCATGCTCATCAAGGTGGTCAACAAGATTGTCAAGAAGAAGGAAGAAGAGAAGCCTGCCGAGGCTCCTAAGGCCCCAGAACCATCTAATGAGGAGAAACTTTTGATGGAGATTCGTGACTTATTGAAGGAACAGAAGCTGGCATAATAGGTAGATAGTATGAATCAGAAGGACTTATCTCCCGAATTGGAGGCACGAGTGCATCGTGCAGTAGATAATTTCATGGAAGGCTATGGCTGTTGCCAAAGTGTGGTGGCAGCCTTTGCCGACCTATACGGCTTAAGCGACAACTTGGCGAAGCGCATTGGTGCCGGCTTTGGTGGTGGCGTAGGCAGAATGCGCATGATGTGTGGTGCAGTCTCAGGCATCGTCACCCTGGTAGGTTTGGATTGCGGACAGACCGAGGGCAGCGACCGTGAGGGCAAGTCAGCCTGTTACAAAGTGGTGCAAGACCTCCTAGCCAAGTCGAAGCAACAGAACGGTTCTCTCATCTGTGCCGAGATTTTAGGCATCCAAGGTCATGAGAAGGCTCACTCCAGCTACGAGGCATCCCCTAGGACCGCCGAGTACTACAAGTCTCGCCCCTGCGCAGCCAAAGTAGAGAGTGCCGCCCGCATCTTTGCGGAATACCTGCAAAAATAGCGTTTATTCCGCCACGAGCCCCTTCGCACACAAGTTCGTGGCGGAATAAGCGCTATTTTTGTACCAAACTACACCATGCAGGCATCTAGTTCTTGGGCAAAATAATACGCTTCATCTTTTATCTTTTGCCTAAATTCAGAATAAAAAGTCTTTGCAAAGGAATATAAGCGGAGAAATAAGGGCGGCGCATAGCAAAGTCCATGCTCTCCACGCTGCGGTCTATATCATTCATCGTTCCGATGATATAAACATTCTCTGGCACGAAGAATCCATCCTTAAATATGTCGCCATCCTCCACCAGATTCTGATACTGCGTCTGCACCTTTCCCTTCTCTCCACGATACCCAGGGTCAATAGAAAAGAACAATTCGCCAAATATCTTCGGGATCTCTCCACGATTAATTTCGTCGATGACGAAAACGAAAGGAGATTTCTAAGTTAAATATACATATTACTATCAACAGACATACACCGCCTCCTTATTTATATTGCTACAGAACCAAAAACGCCCAGTCTAGTAATGCCAAACTTCTCACCAAATTGTTGTTTGAAGTTAGCCAGTTGCTTAATACATTCTTGTAATCCAACCATATTCTATATCTTTATTTTCAGATGATGATGCAAAAATAAGAAATAAATATCACATCACCAAACATTTATTATTTTTCTTGCCCTTTTTCTTGCCCATTCTCCAATTCCAATAAGCATCGCTTGGCTTCTATTCCACCAGCATATCCTGTAAGAGCTCCATTGCTCCCCACTACTCGATGGCAAGGGATGAGGATAGAAAGAGGATTGGAGCCGATGGCTTGAGATACGGCTCTTATGGCTTTGGAATTGCCGATTGCATGGGATACATCCATATAGGTTACTACATCGCCATATGGTATCTCACTTAAAGCCTGCCACACAGACTTCTGAAAATCAGTGCCTGACAAAAGCAGGGGAATATCGAATGACTGCCGACTGCCTGCAAAATATTCAGCCAGTTCTCTTTCCGTCTTATCTAGAACGGAAAGTGAATCCTGCAAGGAACTTGCTTCTGCCAACAACTCAGGCTTTTCCTGCACAAAAGTTGTATCCACAAGCTCAGCTTTCAGCAGTCGCTTGATACGATTGGCATTTTGCTCCCTTCTCTTGCTGTTCTTCCAATCGCACAGACACAATTTGCCACCCATCGCTCCAAAGATGACTTGTCCTACAGGAGTTTCCTGTTCTCGACAATACACCTTCTCCATTTCACCTTTCATTACATGATTACAACAAGTTTCATTTCACCACAGGCAAGCCTTGCTTTGTCCAATTCAAATAACCGCCTTCCATATCAAAGACTTTGAAACCTTGGGCTTTCATCTTCTCACAAGCACCATGGCTACGGCGGCCGCTGCGGCAATATACATAATAGGTGTTAGCCTTATCTAGGCTTTTCACCCCTGCATCGAAAGCCTCAGCATCTAGGTAATCCAATTGCTTGGCTCCCTCCAAATGCCCCTCGGCGTACTCAGCTAGCGTGCGAACATCTAGAATCACTGCTGTTGTATCAGCCTTAGCCTGACTGATAAATTCTTGTGGAGATAACACAACAATGCCATCCTCGGCACTGCAAGATGCCGTGCCAATTCCAATAGCTGCTAATATTGACAATATCGTTTTCTTCATTTTTTTTAGTTTCTTGCGGCAAAGTTAAACAATATCTGGTACATCACCAAATAAAATGGGGAAAAATTGATGATTTAGGTGAAAGGAGAAAACGACAAAGGCTACTGATGATGTAGAATCAATCAACTGACGATATAGAATCAAGCAACTACCACTGTAGAGTTAAAGAGCTGAAAGTGTGGGACTTAATCTTGTAAAAACAACTTTCCATACTTCTTCGGACGACCGCCACACATTTTTTCTATGACCGCAGTAATATCATCTGGCGACCGCCGTGAGATATTACTGCGACCTCCGCACAATCTTCTGACGGTCGCCAAAAGACATGTGGAAAGCTATTTTCACACCATGAGAACGGGGAACTATAGCTAGAAGAATGGGGAATTAAAAGGTATAAGGATAAGCAATTAAGAACACATTACCGATACATAATCCTATTAAATTCACAAAAAACAAAAAATAAATTCATTTTTCTTTTGTATTTTATACAATTTTCATTATTTTTGCAACCGAAACCAAAATATGAGCTTATGAAGCATGAGTTATTATACAAGGTATTCCATCTCTATTATGATGGATTTAGGACGATGACCCTTGGCAAGACCCTTTGGACCATCATCCTCATCAAACTTGTGGTCATCTTTCTGGTGCTCAAACTCTTCTTCTTCCCCGACTATATCAATAGCAAGGCAAAAAACAAGGACAAGGCAGAGTTCGTATCCACGGAGATGCTCAAAAGATAAAACAAAATGCTCAATAGATAAAAAGAATATTATACAAAAACAATAACAACCATAAAACCATTACCGCTTATGACACATTTATTATTAGACATCACCTCTAGTACCATAGATTGGTCGAGGGCACAGTTCGCACTCACTGCCATCTATCACTGGCTGTTTGTTCCACTCACCCTGGGACTGGCGCTCATCATGGGCATTGCCGAAACTTGCTATTACCGCACAGGCAAAGGATTCTGGAAGGAAGTGGCTCGCTTCTGGCAGAAACTCTTTGGCATCAACTTTGCCATGGGCGTAGCCACAGGCATCATCCTGGAATTTGAGTTTGGTACCAACTGGAGCAACTACTCCTGGTTCGTAGGCGACATCTTCGGCGCTCCACTCGCCATCGAGGGCATCTTGGCCTTCTTTATGGAGAGCACCTTTGTAGCCGTCATGTTCTTTGGCTGGAACAAGGTGAACCGTGGATTCCACCTAGCCTCCACATGGCTCACGGGATTGGGAGCCACCATCTCGGCTTGGTGGATATTGGTGGCTAATTCGTGGATGCAATATCCAGTGGGACAAGAATTTAATCCCGACACCATGCGCTTCGAGATGACTTCGTTTCTTGACGTAGCCCTCTCACCTTTTGCTATCAACAAGTTTACCCACACCGTTACCTCCTCTTGGATTGTAGGAGCGGCATTCGTTGTGGCGGTCAGTTGCTGGTATCTCTACAAGAAGAGACATCAAGAGCTAGCCATCTCCAGCATCAAGATAGGAGCCTGCGTAGGATTGATAGCTACCCTGCTGGCAGCCATGACGGGCGATAACTCCGCCTATAAAGTGGCACAGGTTCAGCCGATGAAACTTGCCGCCATGGAAGCATTATACAATGGTGGAGAAAGCGAGGGACTCACCGTGATTGCAGCCGTCAACCCATTCCAGCAAGCAGACTTTGAACAAGAGAAGGAACCAGCCCTGCGCATCGCCTTCCCTAATGCCCTCTCCTTCCTCGCCACCCGCTCGATGAATGGATATGTGCCGGGAGTCAATGACATCCTGAATGGTTATCAGAAGGCTGATGGCACCCAGGAACCATCCGTGGAAGAAAAAATAGCTAGAGGCAAGAAGGCGATAGTGGCTCTCAAGACCTACCGTTCGAAAGAAGGAAAAGAAAAAGAACTTGCCAAGAAGGATATTCAGGAGAATATGCAGTACTTCGGCTATGGCTATATCAAGGACAAGAAAGACTTGGTGCCTAGCATTCCTATATGCTTCTATGCCTTCCGTGTGATGGTGGGACTGGGCTGTCTGTTCATTCTCTTCTTCGCCATCAGCCTCTTCCTGGTTTACAAGAAAGACATCAAGCGATACAGTTGGTTCCTCTTGGCAGCCCTCGCCATGCTGCCATTGGCTTACTTAGCCTCCGAATCGGGATGGATTGTGGCAGAAATCGGTCGCCAACCATGGACGATACAAGACCTGTTGCCAGTCAATGCCGCCGTATCAGACATCGAGGCTAGCAGTGTGGCTACCACCTTCTTCATCTTCCTCGCCCTCTTCACCACTATGCTTGCCGTGGAAATCAACATTATGGTGAAGCAAATCAAGAAAGGTCCGGAATACGAAGGAACAAAGGTAATTTCTTAATCATAAATTGTAAATTATTCATTATAAATTATACATTGTCATGACATACGAATTCTTACAATCATATTGGTGGTTTCTCATCTCATTGCTGGGAGCCCTGCTGGTATTTCTCATGTTCGTGCAAGGAGCCAACACCTTGATATTCTGCCTGGGCAAAACGCCAGAGGAGCGTCGCCTCATCATCAATTCCACAGGCAGAAAATGGGAGTTTACCTTCACCACGCTCGTTACTTTCGGAGGAGCCTTCTTCGCTTCCTTCCCACTCTTCTATAGTACGAGTTTCGGCGGAGCCTATTGGCTTTGGATGATTATCCTCTTCTCATTTGTTATCCAGGCAGTGAGCTATGAGTTTCAGAACAAGATAGGCAATTTCCTGGGAGTCAAGACCTTCCAAGTATGCTTGATTATTAATGGCATCGTAGGGCCATTGCTGTTGGGCGGAGCCGTAGCCACCTTCTTTGACGGCAGCAACTTCTTGATAGACAAGGGGAATCTGATGGATGGATTGCAGCCCGTCATCAGCCGATGGGCGAATGCAAGCCATGGTCTAGATTCCCTGCTCGACCCTTGGAATCTGGTATTGGGCGTAGCAGTATTCCTGTTGGCTCGCATCCTCGGCATACTCTATTTCAAGAACAACATAGCGCATGAAGCCATCTTGGAGCGTTGCACCAAGCAGTTGCCCAAGAATGCAGTCCTCTTCTTGGTATTCTTCGTAGCCTTCCTCATTCATGTACTGGTAAAAGTAGGCTACACAGACCAAGGCAGCATGGGCATCTACGAGGAAGACATGAAGTATCTCCACAATCTGATAGAGATGCCAGTGCTCATCCCTATATTATTAATAGGTGTGGGGCTCGTATTGTGGGGGATCTTCTGGTCATCTCGCAGCACGGCTTATAGCAAGGGCATTTGGTTTACGGGCATCGGCACAGTGCTCACCGTACTCGTACTCTTCTTACTGGCAGGATGGAACCACACAGCTTACTATCCATCGCTCGCCGATGCAGATAGTTCGCTCACCCTCGCCAATAGTTGCAGCAGCGAGTTTACCCTGCGCACGATGACCTACGTTTCCTTCCTCATACCTTTCGTCTTGGCATACATCATCTATGCTTGGCGAGCCATCGACAAGAAACGTATCACGCAGGAAGAAATCGAGAAAGAGGAATCTTATTGATTACCAACAAAAAGGTTCTTTTAGTTACTAAATAAAAAAAATCCTTTCACCATAAGCTTCTGATTATCTATCACTTGAAGCTATGGTGAAAGGAAAACAAACAAGATGAAGTAAAAACGCGAAAAACTATCTTGCGATATTTCCGATCACAAGATAGTTAACATTTTATACTATTTATTGCCATTGGTAGGGCAAGCCTTACCTTTGCGCTGACCATCCTTCTTAGGGCAGCCCTTCATCTTCCAGCGCTTGGCAAAGCGCTGCATGTCCTGTCGCTCCATATCGTATACTCGCTGTATCTGCTTAGGAGTAAGGAATTTGGAGTAAGCCTTGTAATACTTCTCTCTGATGTCGAGCAACTTTCTGCCCCAGGCGAAATCAGCCTTAATAGCCTTGTCCACCTCGGCATCCGTCATCTCCGCTCTCTTCTTGTGCTGATGACGAGGACGGGTTGCGCCCATCTCCTTTCTGCACTGACAGAAAGTGGTGATAAACTTCTGGCTTGTCTTATCATCCAAGCCCAGTGACTGAGAGATGCGAGTAGCCTGCATCTTAGTCAGTTGCTCCATGTTAGGACGTTTGCCCTCGCCAGGCTTCTTACCGTCTTCCGGCTGCTGCACCATTGCCATACAGGTAGATGCTATCATCATCAAGCATGCTACCAATAAATACTTCATCTTGTTTGTCATACCTAAAAATATTCTTATTATAAATCTAAAAATCAATTTTTCTTCTATCAAGGAGGATGCCTCATCCATCCCTCGATGCTTACTCCATGCAGAGATAAACATCATTGGCGTAAGTGGCATTCAGCTCCTGCTGCTCCTCATTGGATAGGTTGTCGTAAGCCTTATCAACCGAAGCCACGCTCGCTGCCGAATGTTGGGGAGCGGCAGAGTCAGAACTCAAGAATGAGCGACCCACCAATACTGCCACGCATATACAAGCCGCTATGCTAGCCGCTGCCACATACAGGCGAACCAGCTTAGCCTTGCGGCGATGCTTCATCTCCATCTGCGAAGCCTTTGCCATCTCCTCCTTCTCCACTTCTGCCAGCACATTCGCCTGCATCTGCTTGAAGAAACCTTCAGGCATCAGATAAGGCATCTTCTTGCCTACTCTATCAAGATTAGATTCATTTGTCATATCATTACTATTTTTTAATTAATACAGTTCTTTCATTTGTTCCACTATCTTGCTCTTGGCAAAATGATAGTTAGCCTTCGCCGAGCTCTCGGTGCAATCGTTAGCCTCAGCTATCTCCTTGAAGCTCATTTCGTCGTAATACCGCATATTGAACACGGCTTGCTGCTTGGGCGGCAGAGAGTGGATAGCCTTTTGCAGCGCCACCACCTCCTCATCGCCAAACTCGAAGTAGCCATCAGCCGCCAGTCCCTTGGCATCATCCAGCAGACTAGCCGCTTGCTTTTGCGAGCGAAGGCTGCTCAGCGTCACATTGGTGGCTATGCGATACAGCCAGGAAAACAAGCTGCTATTGCCCTTGAAACTATCCCAGGAGCGATACACCTTAAGAAAGGTTTCTTGCAGCAAGTCTTGGGCATCGTCGTGGGATACGACAAGCCTTCGGATGTGCCAGTAGAGTCGCTCCTGGTAAGCATCCATCAGCAGCTTCATCCCCAGGTTGGGGTTCTGCCGCATCTTCTCTATGATGTCATTATCTGCTATATTCATATTTTGCCATTATTTATCTGTTGTCAGCCGCAGCCTTTCCTGCCAGCTTACACTCCTTAGACTCCGAGAAACTGAAAAAGTTAAAACAAAACGTTGAAAAAAATCCTCTCATCGTTGGCTTTGTCAAATAAAAATAGTACCTTTGCAGCATCTTATTAATAATCATAGAGCTAGTAAAAGAAAGAAGAAAGCGAATCTATCGCAAGCGCATACCCTCCGATTTATTTCGGTCCTAAGAACCTTATAAAAAGCCAAAAAGTGGCGCTATCTATTCCTCGTTATCTTATACCTGCTTAACCGCTCCAGTTTCTTCCATAACAGATAGAGCATGGCGATGAAAAGGTAGGCTAAGACGAGACGAAGCTTGCCCAGATGAATGTGGTCGATGCTGGCACCGGGCAACATGGAGATGAGACGGAAGGCTGTGTTGGAAGCCTGGGTGATGGCTACCAAGATATCGGCGATGTGCTCGATGAGCCATCTTGCTATGGGGAGGGCTACAGGCAACAGGAGCAAGGGACTCAAAAGCAGAATGCCGGCGCAGAGACAAAGTACCGCAGTAGCCATAGGAATGGCTATGAAACTGGTGAAGAGAGAATAGCACGATACCCTGCCGAAGTAATAGGCAATGAGCGGAAGGGTGCCTATCTGCGCCGAGGCGGAAACACACAACATGCCCCACACCCAGCGCCCTACCCGATGCTGAGGCTGATACAGCTTGCCGAACAGGGGATAAAACAAGAGAATGCTGCCCACGGCAAGAAAAGACATCTGAAAACTGATGCTGAAAATGGACAAGGGACTGAATATCACCATCAGGAGATAAGCCAAGGCTAACATATAAATAGGTGAAGAACGACGCTCTGACAACTGCAAGAAGCCATAGATGCTGAGCATGGTGGCAGAACGCACGCCACTGGCTGGCAACCCTATAAACATGACATATACCCAGATGGCTATCAAGGACATAATGAGCGGAAGTTTCCTTCGACGATTACCACCCATCAGCATCACGAAGAGCTGGAAGATGATGGTGATATGCAAACCGCTCACCGCCAAGACATGACTGGCACCAGAGATGGAATAAGACTCCCGGGTATCCGCATCCAGCGCATCCTTATCGCCCAAAGCCATGGCTGCCACCACGGCAAAGTCCTGCTCCTCTATCCCTAGGCTGCGCATCTTTTGCTCCACCTGCTCCCGGAGATGGTGCATTCTCTCTAGCGCCACATCCTTGCGAGAAAGGTCGGCACTAGTAAGCAGCGTGATGGGCTCATGCTCGGCATCCAGCTGATGAGAAGCCAGCGTGCCTCCCACCAAGAAGAGACAAAGATACAAGGCCAGACACTGACTGTAAATCAAGTTGCGACAGATAAAGGCGATGACCAAAAACATCCATAGCAAGATGAGCCATAGGGACGTGCCGATATGCTCATAGCCCCAATAGGCTGTGATGATACCTGCCGTCAAAAAAATACTCATCTTGATATTGTTCATAGAGGCAAAAGCTAATCATTTGAAAAAAAGCAGCTTGGCTAAGATGAAAGCCAAGCTGCTTATATACTTTACTCCCACTCGATTGTCGAAGGTGGTTTGGAAGAGATGTCATAGCAAACGCGGTTGACACCCTTCACCTTATTGATAATCTCATTGCTTACCTTAGCCATGAAGTCGTAAGGCAGATGTGCCCAGTCGGCTGTCATCGCATCGGTACTGGTTACGGCACGGAGAGCCACTGGATGCTCGTAAGTACGCTCATCACCCATCACACCTACGGAGCGAACGGTGGACAAAAGAACGGTACCTGCCTGCCAAATCTGATCGTAGAGAGAAACCTCAATCTCGCCATTCTGCATGTCGGCAGGAACACCGGCAGCCAATACTCGGCGAGCTTCCTCACCGCTCAACTTCACCTTATACTCACGCAAGCCACGGATATAGATGTCGTCAGCATCCTGAAGGATACGTACCTTCTCAGGGGTGATGTCGCCCAAGATACGAACGGCAAGACCTGGACCTGGGAATGGATGGCGAGTAATCAAATGCTCTGGCATACCCATAGAGCGACCTACTCGGCGCACCTCATCCTTGAACAACCACTTCAATGGCTCGCACAACTGGAGGTTCATCTCCTTAGGGAGTCCACCTACATTGTGATGGCTCTTAATCACCTTACCCGTGATGTTCAAGCTCTCGATGCGGTCAGGATAGATGGTACCCTGGGCAAGCCACTTGGCACCCGTCTGCTTCTTAGCCTCGGCATTGAAAACCTCCACGAAGTCGCGACCGATAATCTTACGCTTCTGCTCTGGGTCGGTAACGCCAGCCAAATCAGCAAAGAACTTGGCTGATGCATCCACACCAATCACGTTCAAGCCCAAGCACTTGTAATCTTCCATCACATCACGGAACTCGTTCTTGCGAAGCATACCATGATCTACGAAGATACAGGTGAGGTTCTTGCCGATAGCCTTGTTCAAGAGAACGGCAGCCACACTGGAATCCACACCACCAGAGAGACCGAGAATGACCTTGTCGTCGCCCAACTCAGCCTTCAACTCAGCCACGGTAGTCTCAACGAAAGAATCTGCGCTCCAATCCTGCTTGCTACCACAGATGTCAACCACGAAGTTCTTCAACAACTGGGTGCCCTGCAAAGAGTGGAATACCTCTGGGTGGAACTGAACAGCCCAAACAGGTTGCTTGGTAGAGGCATAAGCAGCAAACTTCACATTGGCTGTAGAAGCGATGCACTTATAGTCCTCTGGGATAGCGGTGATGGTATCACCATGGCTCATCCAAACCTGAGAGTTCTCTACGAAGCCCTTGAAAAGAGGGTTCTCCTTGTCAAACTGCTCCAAGTTGGCACGACCATACTCACGGCTGTCAGCAGCCTCCACCTTACCGCCCTGGGCGTAAGAGAGATACTGAGCGCCATAGCAAATGCCGAGCACTGGGATGCGGCCGATGAACTGGCTCAAATCTACCTTGAAAGCTTCCGGATCATGAACGGAGTATGGGCTACCGCTCAGAATGACACCAATGACAGATGGGTCGTCCTTAGGAAACTTGTTGTAAGGCATAATCTCGCAGAAGGTATCGAGCTCACGCACACGACGGCCAATCAGCTGTGTGGTCTGTGAACCGAAATCCAAAATAATAATCTTCTGTTGCATAATATATTTAACTTTGAAATTTGAACTTTGAAATTTGAACTTTATGATTAGCTTAGACTATTGAATTCTTCACTCTTCACTTTAACTCCTTCAGGAATGCTTCCGCTTCCTTCAGCGTCTCTTGCTTTCCCACATCCATCAGCTTGAGGTCGTTCTTCACGTAGCCCTCGATGCGAACCTTGTCGCAATGGCGAAGATAGAAATCCATGATAGGGAACTTATCGGGCTCATCCGCCATCAGTGGGAAGAGGCTTGGAGCCACCATGTGAATGCCAGAGAAGGCATACATCTGATAATCTTTCGGATTGAGACCAGGATATGGACTCTTCACTTCTCCCGTCTCGATATTGGTCCATCCCACCAAGCGCATGGTATCATCGAAGAGGAGATAACGCTTGGTCTTGCGCTCGCTTACCAAGAGACGGGCGGCAAGAGGGGCATTCTGATAAAACTTTTGGAGATTGACATTGCTCAGAATATCGACATTATGGATGAGGATAGGTTCGGTCTGGTCGAAGAGCGGCCATGCCTTCTTGATGCCTCCACCCGTCTCCAAGAGTTTGTCGCTCTCATCGCTGATGCGGATGTCCATGCCAAAATTGTTGTTCTCTCGGAGGTAATCGATAATCTGTTGGGAGAAATGATGCACGTTCACTGCAATGCGAGTGAACCCTGCATCCTTCAGCTGAAAGATGACACGTTTGAGCAAAGGTTCTCCCCCGACACTTACCAACGCCTTCGGAATGCGGTCGGTAAGTGGCTTGAGGCGAGTGCCCAAACCTGCTGCGAATATCATTGCTTGCATCATTGTTTCTTTAATTAATGCGTGCAAATTTACTAATTTTTCATGAAATAGCCAAATTTACACGCCATTTATTATTGTTTTGCTGGTAATACCTGCGAAATACCCTGCTCTCGATGGCAAATCTGCACTTCCACACCAAACTTTTCGTGGATATGCTCTGCCAGATGCTGGGCTGAATAGACACTGCGATGCTGACCGCCCGTGCAACCAAAACAGAACATCAACGAGGTAAAGCCACGCTGGATATATCGATTCACATGATGATCGGCTAGCTTATACACGCTCTCCAAGAATGTGAGGATTTCGCCATCATCCTCCAAGAATCGGATCACCGGCTCGTCCAAACCCGTGAGTTTCTTGTAAGGCTCATATCTGCCAGGGTTGTGAGTGCTGCGGCAATCGAACACATAGCCACCACCATTGCCCGAAGGGTCTTCAGGGATACCTTTCTTAAAGGAGAAACTATACACACGCACCACCAAGGGACCCTTGCCATCATACTTAGAGAAAGTAGCAGGTCCGTCCTGTGGATGGGAGGTGTAGATATTCTTATCGGTAGTCTTGTAACCATCGGCACGATTCAGGGCTGCCGTCTCGATGCGCTTAAACTGTGGCAGCTCGGTGAGTCGGCGCAGCATATCCATCATATAAGGATAAGGGAACACCTTCTCGCCCATCTTCAAGAGATCGCGCAGATTCTGGATGGCTGGCGGAATGCTATCGATGAAATGCTTCTTGCGCTCAAAATAGCCACGAAAACCGTAGGCTCCCAATACCTGCAAGGTACGGAAGAGCACGAAGAGACTGAGGCGATTCACAAAATGGCGAACCGTTGGCACCTCGGTATAGTTCTTCAGAGACTGATAGTATTCCCACACCAACTCTCGGCGGAGCTTGAAGGAATACTTAGCCGATGCCTGCCAGAGGAAGGAAGCCAAGTCATAATAGAATGGTCCCTTCCTGCCACCTTGGAAATCAATAAAGTATGGATTGCCGTTATCGTCAAGCATTATGTTGCGCGCCTGGAAGTCACGATACAAGAAACAATCCATCGGCTCGGAAGTCAAGTCCTTGGCAAAGAGGCGGAAGTTTGCCTCCAATTTCAACTCATGGAAATCCAGGTCGGTAGGCTTGAGGAAACAATACTTGAAATAGTTGAGGTCGAAGAGCACGCTATCCACATCAAACTCTGGCTGTGGATAACAATTCTCCCAGTCCAGTCCTCGTGCTCCACGCACCTGGATGTTAGGGAGTTCGCGAATGGTACGTTTCAAGAGGTCCTTCTCCTTCTGGTTGTATCTGCCGCCAGCCTCTCGTCCGCCCTTGATGGCATCAAAGAGCGAAGTGCCACCCAGATCGGTCTGGATATAGCACAGTTCATCATCGCTCACGGCAAGCACCTTAGGCACAGGCAACTGGCGGAGATTGAAATGATTGGCAAGATAGATAAAGGCATGATCCTCATCACGGCTCGTGCCTATCACACCTATCACCGTATCACCATCTTGCTTGATGATACGATAATACTGACGGTTGCTGCCCTGCCCTGGCAGTTTTACGATGTCGGCAGGTTCCTCTCCCGCCCACTGTCGATAGAGACTAATTAGCTTTTCCATCCTCTTCTATTTTTCTACGTCTTCTGTTGTCATCTATCTTCTGGGCAAAGTTATCGCCCACGAATAGAATCAATAAGATACCTAGCGTAGTTAGGAATGAATTCAAATTAGTCATGCCCAACTCAGCCTTTGTAATATAGATAAGTCCTCCGATAACAATCAGGAAGACCAACGCTTTTTTCCAATCAATCTGTTTCATGCTGCAAAGATACAAGTTTTTGGGGACAATACAAAATATCAAGGGGTTGTTTTTGAAAAAAGAGGCCAGATTTTGAGAAAAGGGCACAAAAAAATCGGATGTCTCACGACAACCGATTTTCAAAAAACAAACTACTTAAAAACTAATCTACTAAAACAAATCAAAAAAATATCTTTAATCGACTTATCTACTAAAGTCGGTATTGTCTTCTTTATTACGGGTGCAAAGTTACAAAAAAAGCGTATTTGCGCCAAATAATTTTGCAGTTTTTTGCATCTTTTGCCTCAAAAAACAAAAAAAATAGGGATAATTCTTTGAGAATCACCCCTATTTGATATTTATAGTTTACATTTAAAGCATTTTAGATACTGCTTATTTTGATGCAGTTATCGCTAGATTACATCATGCCGCCCATGCCTGGAGCTGCTGCTGGAGCTGCTGGAGCTGGCTCTGGTTTATCAACCAATACGCACTCTGTGGTCAAGAACAAGCCTGCGATAGAAGCTGCATTCTCAAGAGCTACACGCTCTACCTTGGCTGGATCTACGATACCTGCCTGGCGCATATCCTCGTAAACGTCCTTGCGAGCATTGTAACCGAAGTCGCCCTCGCCCTCACGAACCTTGTTTACTACTACGCTGCCCTCGCCACCGGCATTGGCAACAATCTGACGGAGAGGCTCCTCGATGGCGCGCTCTACGATGCGGATACCAGTAGTCTCATCAGCGTTATCACCCTTCAAGTCCTTCAAAGCCTCAAGAGCACGGATGTAGGTAGTACCACCACCAGCTACGATACCTTCCTCGATAGCTGCACGGGTAGCGCAGAGAGCATCGTCTACACGATCCTTCTTCTCCTTCATCTCAACCTCAGAGTTAGCACCAACATAGAGAACGGCTACACCACCAGCAAGCTTAGCCAAACGCTCCTGAAGTTTCTCCTTGTCGTAAGAAGACTTGGTGTTCTCAATCTCGTTCTTGATCTGAGCTACACGATCCTGGATATTAGCCTTCTCGCCATGACCATTCACGATAGTAGTGTTGTCCTTGGTTACGGTAACCTTGTCGGCAGAACCCAGCATATCGAGTGTAGCCTGCTCCAACTTCAAGCCCTTCTCCTCAGAGATAACAACACCGCCTGTCAATACAGCGATATCCTCCAACATAGCCTTGCGACGATCGCCGAAGCCAGGAGCCTTGACAGCACAAATCTTCAAACCACCACGCAAGCGGTTAACTACCAATGTAGTCAAAGCCTCAGAGTCTACATCCTCTGCGATAACCAACAATGGGCGACCGCTCTCAGCAGCAGGCTGGAGGATTGGCAAGAACTCCTTGAGGTTAGAGATCTTTTTATCATAAAGGAGGATGTATGGATTGTCCATTACGCACTCCATCTTGTCAGCATCGGTCATGAAGTAACCGCTCAAGTAACCACGGTCGAACTGCATACCCTCAACAACACCGATGTTAGTATCACGGCTCTTGCTCTCCTCGATAGTGATGACACCATCCTTAGATACCTTGCGCATAGCGTCAGCCAAGAGCTTACCAATCTCTGCATCATTGTTGGCAGAAACAGTAGCTACCTGCTCAATCTTGTCGTAGTTGTCATCTACCTGCTCTGCATGGTTCTTGATGAACTCAACAACAGCAGCCACAGCCTTGTCGATACCACGCTTCAAATCCATTGGATTGGCGCCAGCGGTAACGTTCTTCAAGCCCTCAGTTACGATAGCCTGAGTCAAGATAGTAGCGGTTGTAGTACCATCACCAGCGTCATCGCCAGTCTTGCTAGCTACGCTCTTAACGAGCTGAGCACCAGTATTCTCAAACTTATTCTCAAGTTCTACTTCCTTAGCTACGGTAACACCATCCTTAGTAATCTGAGGAGCACCAAACTTCTTTTCGATTACCA
>URLG01000061.1 GCA_900548535.1 Candidatus Segatella intestinihominis
CCGCTACCTTTTTGACCTCTGTGTCATCTTATGAGGGCGGTTGCGGATTTGAGGAGAATAATAATCTTCTGCTGTTTTTGGCGTTGTTTGCTTCAATATTGCAAAAGCTTGCTTTATGGAATCTACAGTAATATAAGCAGAAGCCAACATTAACTGACAAGAAAATCTATCTGTTCCATTTAACTCATAAGCTTGGCGTGCATAAATTAGACTGCTATCTTCTTCTCCATTTTTTTCAAACACATTAGCTAACCCTTGGCTAACATAAGATAACAAACTATTATCGCCAGCATGCATTGCTAACTTATATGCTTTCTTCTCTTCTTCTAAAGCTTGTTTTAAACTATCAACAAAACCAAAGTTATCTCCTAACCTCAAATGCGCAGCCACCTTATTATATATAGATACATTTGGCATAGACTCATACATCTTCACCAAAGCTTTAGAATAGTTCAAAGCTTTGTAAGGTGCCAGCTGTTCTTCTACTTCAATCAGCTTATCCAATGCCAAGCATTTCAGGCTCAGATTATGAAGACTGTCTGAAATAGAATAAGATTTCTCCAAACATGCCTTAGCCTGCTCCATGCTATCATTCAGCAGAAAGTATTTTCCCATATAATACAAGGTTGTAGCATAAAGCGAATCGTCCTGATGTTCTCCATACCAATCATACGCTATGCGAATCAAGGAATCGTTATCTACATCCAAGCCCGACTTATCTTGTGCCATATAATAAATGAGGGCATACTTCGCCATATCTTCATCAGAGAGTTTACCTTGATTGATACGGTTCAAAAAGGCCAAGGCACTATCTGGCTTAGACTCTGCCAACGTATAAGCTAAGTCCAACTCTCTCTTATGACTTTGATAACATGATACCAACACCGAAAGCATCATAAAACACAATATTGTAAACGAAATACTTCTTTTCATATTTAGTATAATTACATTCAGAGTGCAAAAATACAAAATATTTTTTAATAATAGAACTAAATACGGTCTAAAATACAAAGTCTACAGAAAAGCACAATACAACTGATAATCAGGTATATATATTATATTTATAATAAAATAGGGTCTAAATAATAGTAGTATTTTCGCATTATCAACCGTTCTGCATCAGGTAAAAGAGTCTTGCGTTTGGCTGCGTTAGAGCTTTATGTTAACAAAACTAACTCATAGTTTTAACACTCGTAACTCTATGAGTTGTGAGGAAGAAAACATAGAGTTACGAGGCAAGAAACTATGACTTGTTAGAGACGAAAAGAAGAAAAATGTGTTGGGACAAAAACATAAATGGGACAATTTGAATTTGTCCCATTATTTTTTTTTGATAGAAAGCAAAATCAAGAGTTTTTGCTTCTTTAGCAATACATAAGTACTTATTATACAAATACTTATATATTACTTAGTCATCTCAAAGCCTACACGTGCGCCATCAAAGTTATTGGCGATAGAACCAACAGCACTCAGCGTAGAGCTGCCCTTGAAGGCACTGAGGGTCTTGATGAGGTTGAGGAGCTTCTTCTGGTCAAAGAGGAGGCTGATCCCTGTAGTGGTCTTGGTGGCATAACCAGATGCACTCAGCAGCAAGCCCTTCAAATGAATTTCATGGGTCTTCTCATCAAAGGTGTAAGTACCATTCCATGACTTGCCATCTATCTTGGCATTGAAGGAACCATCAGTATTGAAGGTAAAGTAAGTATTGCTGCTGGTGATGCCAAACTTGGTATAGTAGCCAGCCAACTGCTCTTCTATCTTTGTCGCAGCTACCTCGCCACCTGCCTTTGCCAGAAGATTCTCGCTGGTGAATGCGCAGCCTGGCTTGCTATACTTCCAAGTGTGGCAGAGGTCTTCCTTCTTGAAGGTACCTGAACCAATCACATTGTTCAAGATTCCATTGACGATGCTGCTACCTGTAGATGATGAGCTAGAACCACCACCGAGCAATCCGCCCAATACTCCTGCGATAGTAGAGCCTGTGGAAGATGAAGAGCTACTAGCTGCTGCAGATGCTGTTGTAGCAGCTGTGGATGTAGCAGATGTCTTAGTAGAAGCCGCTGTAGTAGTGGTCTTCTTAGTAGATGTCTTTTTCTTGGAAGAAGTCTTCTTGGTAGTCTTCTTTACTGGCATCATCTCTGACTGTGAGGCATTGTGCGCTGCCTCGTTCATAGTGCTTGCAGTGCTGCCTGATGTGCATGCTATCACGAGGGCAGCCATTAAAAATACTTTTTTCATACCTATTTATATATTAATACATTTTTGTTTTCGAGGTGCAAAGTTCGCAAAAAAAATGGAAATTCGGAAAGAATTTCCCCTATTTTTGCTATCCTTTTCCCTAAAATAGCGATAACGTTTGCACTTTTTTTTGACATAAATCAAAAAATATGAATAAAACTTGCATTTTAATACGTTTTTTTTCGCCAAACAACTAGAATGCCCTATCTTTGCACCCGATAACAAAACTCAATAGGTTATGAATGACAGTTTAATTAAGGTTAATGCTGAGAATGAGAATCGCGCATTGAATAGATGCCAGCAGATTCTTCAGGATCGCAGAGAGGCACTCGCCTCAAAGGCTAAAAAGAACAATCTCTAAGAGTTGCTAGGTTCCGAAAGGAATGACTCTTAAGAAAGAGAAAAGAGAGATTTTTAGGAAAGAGCTCCAAATCTTCAAAACACAGAAATGAAAATTTTGAAACGAGCGAACAAAGAAAAATCCCGTTGTCGAGCTTCGAATAAGCTTCGTACAACGGGATTTTTTTATTTTAAGAATAGCCTAATAACTATTTATTCCTTCACTGCCTTCATGATAATCTGGAAGTGATTACCACTCTTGAGCATAGTGTTCTGGAGGAAGTCTGAGATTTCCTTCTCGGTGATGTTCTTCACCATTTCCTTATAGCCAGTCTGCTCATCTATGCCATAACGCACATACAAGTTCAATACATCCAGCCAGTGGCTATTGGTCTTGGCATCTACGCCAGCCTGCTTCAGGAGTATCTCCTTAATCTTAGCCAAGTCATTGTCCACTGCGTCCTGAATGGTCTCCTCCATACCCTTCTTGAAGTAAGGGATGGCAGCATCTGCCTTCTCTGGGTTGAGTTGAGCCATAGCTGTAAGACTGATGGAGCACTTGTTGTCATAGTCACGAATCACGCCATATCGAGCACCAGCACTATAGGCAGCACTCATCTCCTCACGAATGGTGCGCAGATACTTCATCTCCAAGAGACGGGCAGAGATGTCAGCCAGCACCATGGTCTTGAGGCTCAATGGAGTCTTAGCCTGCCATATCTCGCGAGCCTGGCTCTGAGGATTGCCCATCGCCTTCTCGAATGTATTGTTAACCTCACCCTGTGCGTAAGGTATCTGCTTGTTCTTCAACTTAAATCCATTGTTAGGCAATGAGGCGATATACTGCTCGATAAGAGGCAGCAGGGTCTTCTCATCATAGTTGCCCACAAAATAGAAGGTGAAGTCCTTGGCATTGCCATAATACAGTTTCTGGAGTTCCAATATGCGATCGTAACTGATGCTCTTCACATCATCAGATGATGGGATGCGAGCCATCTTGCTACCCAGATAGAGGGTGCTCTGTACTGAGTCCTGATATACCATGTTAGGGTTGTTGTCCTTGTTGGCAAGCACGGTAACATAGGTATTCTTCAGGTTGTCAAATGACTTCTGGTCTTTCTTCACTGATGTCATCTCCAAGTGGATGAGCTGCATCAGAGTCTCTATGTCCTTAGGAGTAGAACGACCACTCAAGCCATGACCGAATGGGCTAATCTGAGTGCCCACTGACACCTGCTTACCAGCCAAAGCCTTCTGAAGCTCAGTGTTAGAGAAATTGCCCAGTCCACTCACACCGATGGCATTATCAAAGAGGAAAGGCAAGAGCTCATCCTGCTTGCTGAATGCTGAGTAGCCCACATTGGCTGTGGCATCAAAGAGAATTTCATCATTCTTGAAGTCGGTCTTCTTCAGTACCACCTTAGCACCATTGGAGAGTGTCAATTCCTTATAGCCCAACTGCTTGTTTTCTACAGTCTTCTTGATTTTGCCTGCCTTAGGAGCCTGCGCCATCAATGGCTCTTGCTTTACATTGTCTACGTATGCCTCCAACTTCTCCTGGCGCACCTGCTTTACGATGTTGGCTAGTTCTTGCTCTGTAGGATAGGTAGCGCCATCCACTTCGCGCATCATCACTAAAGATACGAGGTTGGTATCACTCTGGCAAACCAACTGCTTGGCATAGCCATTGATAACCTCAACAGGTATCTGAGGCACCAACATCTGATAAATCTGCGCCTCGTCTTCGATAGAAGGAATTGGCTCATTGTCGGTGAAGTTGTCTACATACCGAGATGTAAACTGCTCATTCTTCATCTTATCCTTGTTGCTCAGCGCCTTCTCGATGCCACTCATAAAATTGTCTTTGGCACGCTGATACTCTGTGGCTGTAAAACCATAATCAGCCATACGCTTAGCCTCACGCAAGATGGCAGCGTATGCTTCCTTAGCCTTGCCTGGCTTACCTGCGCCATAGAGACTGAATGCGCCCTTGGTATCAGAGATGAGGAAGTTGCCCACACTAGATCCAGCCTCCAAGAATGGGCAGTCTGGGTCCTGTGCCTTCTCGCTCAGGCGGTCATCGAGCATAGAGCTGACGACATCATTCATATAGCTAACCATGAGATACTGCATACCATTCTTCAATGAGTCTGGGTAAGCATCATGCTTCATATAGATCTGGAAGATGTCAGCCTGCATCTCCTTGTCCTTGTCTACCACGTAGATGGCGGTATCATTGTCGGTCACCTCTACTGGCACCACCTTGGCTGCATTAGCAGGAACCTTGATGCCAGAGAAGAGCCTCTTTATCTGATCTTCGATATGATTGACGTCCACATCGCCCACCACGATGATAGCCTGATTGTCTGGACGATACCACTTGCGATAGTAAGCACGCAGTGTCTCTGGATTACATCCATCGATAACGCTCATCAATCCGATAGGCAAGCGATAGCCATACTTATCGCCTTGGTAGAGCTTAGGAAGGGCACGCTCCAAGATGCGCTGCTGACCCACCATGCGCATACGGTACTCATTGTGTACCACATCGCGCTCATCATCGATAGCCTTCTTGGTCAGGCTGATGCCATTACTCCAATCCTTGAGGATGAGCATACAAGAGTCTACCGCTGATGAACGGGTAGTAGGCACATCGGTGAAATAATATACGGTCTTAGCCACACTGGTATAAGCGTTGAGGTTTCTGCCATACTCCACACCAATGCCCTGAAGGTACTCCTGGAGGGTATTGTCCTTGAAATGATCGGTACCATTGAAGGCAAGGTGCTCCAAGAGGTGAGCCAAACCACGCTGATCCTCATTCTCCTGGATGGAACCCACTTTCTGGGCAATGTAGAACGAAGCTACATGCTCTGGATAACTGTTGTGACGGATGTAGTAAGTCAGTCCGTTGTCCAGATGACCTATCTTTACATTCTTGTCTACAGGAATAGCTGGCATCTGCTGTGCCATCGCTGTACCTGTGGAGAGCAGCAAGAGTACCGCTGCCATAATCTTTCTGATCTTCATCTTCTTATATATTAATAATGTTTTTATTCTATACCTTATATTATATATACGTACTAAATGGGGTATCGGCTACCCTATTCGCTTGCAAAATTACGCAAAAAAGAATAAGATTGCAAACATTTGACTAATTATTTTTCCAAATGCTTGCAATCTTAACATAAAACTAACATAACTGGATTTTTCCAGCCAAATTTTACTTCTTAATTACTTGGAAGCTCTTCATCCACGACCCCCTGAGCAATCGAATGAGGAAGAGAATACCTCGGAAAGTAAGCTCCGTTGCCATCGCTATCCACACGCCCTCCAAGCCATAGCTCTTGGAAAGGGCATAAGCCAAGGTGAGACGCACGCACCACATCGTACCCAGATTAATGGCGGCAGGCTTCTTGGTATCGCCAGCTCCTACACATACGCTGTAAGTAACGATGCTAGCCGCAAAGAAAGGTTCGGCGAAAGCCTCGATGCGCAAGCAAGTGGTGCCCAGTTCCCGAATACTCTCCACTGGCGACAACACTCCTATCATCTCTGGAGCAAAGACATACATCACCGCTCCCATCACAGCCATCACAGCCATGCCCAAGCCCACAGTCATATAGGCAAAGTTCTTACAGAGATCCACTCGGCCCGCTCCATGCGTCTGTCCTACGAGGGTGGATGCACCATCTCCTATACCATAGCCCGGCATATAGCAGAGACTCTCGGCGGTGATGGCAAAGGAATGGGCGGCAATGGCTATATTGCCCAGCGGAGCCACAATCATGGTGCTCACGATCTGCGCCCCACTCATCAGGATATTCTGTATGGCTATCGGAATGCTAATCTTGCTGGCATTGTGTACATACTCAGGCACCCACTGAAAGCGCACTCGGTCTTGGCGCAGATTGAGAATCTTGTTCTTACAAGCCGAGAGATACAGATTGGGCAGCGAGATGCAGATGTAGGCAAGAGCCGTACCCATGGCAGCTCCCACCACACCCATCTTCAGCACATAGATGAAAAGGTAATTGAATGCCACATCGCAAATGCATATCAGCACAGCCATCACACTGGGCGTATGCATATTGCCTGCCGACTTGAGCATCACCTCAGATACATGATACAGGTAGATGAACGGCAGGGTGAGTGCATAGATGAGGAAATAGCTCGATGAATGGCTGGCAATATCACTGCCACCACCCAACCAATAAGGCAAAGGCAGGTGGACTGCCACACACAAGAGCATGAGGCAGACGCTGAAAGCCAAACCACAGATGAGCGCATGGCGATACACCTGGCGAGCCTTCACAAAATCGTTGGCACCAATGAAATGAGCCACTTGCACCGAGAATCCTGTAGCTGCCGCACCGAGCAAACTGCCTATGAGCCATGTGGTAGACTCTATCAGTCCGATGCTAGCCGAAGCCTCTGCGCCCAAGTGCCCCACCATGGAGGCATCGATGAAAAACATCATCACGGTGGAAATCTGTGCGAGCATAGAAGGGATACTCAGTCCCACGATGAGATTGAGCTTCTCAGTACCAGTCATCGCCCTTCCGGCACGAATCGACTCCATCAGATAATCCGTCTTATTCTTAAATAGCATATCTCGTATTTTATTTTAATTCTTAATGATTCATTCTAACCCCTTTGTTATTTCCTGATTCTAGAATCTTAATCCTAGAACATAAAAATGGCGATCCCTGAATAAGGAACCGCCATCTTTATATTTAATTTTTAAATGAAATTCTGTACTAAGTTTTTCCCAAAACTATTTTTTCTCCAATCTCACGATCAGATAAGTACTTTTGTCGTCCATGAATAAACAATCTTTTATAATAACCTTAAAACAACTAACAACCTACTGTCTTGAATAAACAATCTAAATCTTACCTAGAAAACCTAAAAACCTAAATCTATTACCTAACTAAAAACCTAAAACTTATTTTTTCTGATGCAAAGGTACGACTTTTTTCTGAAACCCACAATACTTTAAGCATATTTTTTGCATCAAACTAACATTTTTTGACGTACATCAACCATTTGTGTGCGAGCACAAACAGTTATTCAAACTTTGAAACACTTTTTTACACACTTCTAAGCGCCCATGCTTACCAAGCTCTTCCATACAAAAAGCCCTGCCGGCATAACCAGCAGGGCTATCTTGTGGATATCACTTTCTTCTTATTTGCTATCAGGCATCGTCTCACCTGGGTGCCAAAAACTATCCAATACTATCTCGAAGCGGAGCATCGAGTAAGCAGGAATAGTGCTACCAGAGCTCTGGGTGGTTCCATAACCCAACTGATAGGGGATGTATACCATCCAGCGGTCGCCCTGATGCATCTTGAGCAGAGCTGTGGTAAAGCCATCCACCACATCCTTGCAAGCAAACTTGGAGAGCTGCGCGGTAGCCTTATCATAAGAGCCACTGAAGTTCTGATCGAACACATAGCCCTCTGGATAAGTATCCGTACCTATCAAGCGACCACGATAGCTTACCTTCACTGAGTCGGAGATGATAGGACTTGTGGTGCCCTCGCCCTTTTCCAACACATGCACGATGATATTGTCAGCATCCTTGTAAGTAAGCTGCACGTCATTACCATAGGCATCCTTGTTAGGAGTCTGGTTCTCCAAGGACCAATTGCGGAGCACCAACCAGCCATTAGCCTCGCCCTTTTGCTTGGCATAATCCAAGGTATCGGCAAAAGCCTTCTCATTGCGCTGCTGCCAGTTGGCATACTCGTCCACGGTGGAATCATCCTCGCTGCACGATGCCAGCATGAACACTGACATCATGAGCAAGAACAAATATTTCATTTTCTTCAAATTCATCTAATAGAATTTTCTATACCTTATTATATATATGTATATTAGAAGTTCTTGATTTCCTTACCAAGCTTCTTCAATACGCTAGTGATGCTTACGCGGTCCTCGATGATGCTGCGGAGGTCACTGATGGCAACACGCTCCTGCTCCATGGTGTCACGATAACGAAGAGTTACCTTGTGATCATTAGGAGTCTCGTGGTCCACAGTGATACAGAATGGAGTACCGATGGCATCCTGACGGCGATAACGCTTACCGATAGAGTCCTTAGGATCACCATAGTGAGTATTGAAGTGGAACTTCAACTTGTCTACAATCTCGTGAGCCAACTCTGGCAGACCGTCCTTCTTATCCAATGGGAATACGGCGCACTTCACTGGAGCCAATGCCTCTGGCAACTTCAAGACTACGCGAGTCTCGCCATTCTCCAACTTCTCCTCGCAGTAAGAGTGGCACATCACGCTGAGGAACATACGGTCTACACCGATAGATGTCTCCACGTCGTAAGGCACATAGCTCTCATTCTTCTCTGGGTCGAAGTACTTGATAGAACGACCGCTGAACTTCTCGTGCTGAGAGAGGTCAAAGTTGGTACGGCTGTGGATACCCTCCACCTCCTTGAAGCCGAATGGCATCTTAAACTCGATGTCGGTAGCAGCGTTAGCATAGTGAGCCAACTTCTCATGGTCGTGGTAACGATAGTTCTCATTGCCCATGCCGAGAGCCTCGTGCCAAGCCAAGCGAACCTTCTTCCAATACTCAAACCACTTCATCTCAGTACCAGGCTGGCAGAAGAACTGCATCTCCATCTGCTCAAACTCACGCATACGGAATACGAACTGGCGAGCCACTACCTCATTACGGAATGCCTTACCAATCTGGCAGATACCAAATGGCAACTTCATACGACCAGTCTTCTGTACGCTCAGGTAATCTACGAAGATACCCTGTGCAGTCTCAGGACGGAGGTAAACCTTGCTAGTAGCATCGCTAGCAGCACCCATCTGGGTAGAGAACATCAGGTTGAACTGACGCACGTCGGTCCAATTCTTGGTTCCGCTGATAGGGCAAACGATACCCTCGTCTACGATAATCTGCTTCAGCATCTCCAAGTTAGGTCCCTGCATAGCCTCAGTATAGCGAGCGTGGAGGTCGTCAAACTTCTTCTGGTTCTCAAGAACACGAGGATTGGTAGCGCGGAACTGAGCCTCATCGAAGCTATCACCAAAACGCTTCTTAGCCTTGGCAATCTCCTTGGCAATCTTCTCCTCATACTTAGCCATGTGGTCCTCGATGAGCACATCGGCACGATAACGCTTCTTTGAGTCGCGGTTATCGATCAATGGATCATTGAATGCATCTACGTGACCAGAAGCCTTCCATACGGTAGGGTGCATGAAGATAGCTGCATCGAGACCTACAATGTTCTCGTGCAACAATACCATGCTCTGCCACCAGTACTGCTTGATATTGTTTTTCAGCTCCACTCCGTTCTGACCATAGTCATAAACGGCAGCCAAGCCATCATAAATTTCACTACTTGGGAACACGAAGCCATATTCCTTGCAATGGCTTACAATTTTCTTAAAAACATCTTCCTGTGCCATGATTAAATCTTATTTTTTTCAAATTTTCGGCAAAGATACGCATTTTTCTCGATTTTTCTTTGTATTTTTGCCATAAATTAATAAAATAAGTATTAAAAGCTATATATGAGCGACGAAATTAAAGATAAAGACGGCCTCGAAGAGGGAAAATCACCCGATTTGGAAAATTCTTCAAATGAGGAGACTTTGGATGAGAATTCTTCCAAAGAAGAGCATTCTGACTATAAGCCGGTGAACCGATTTGATGCCTCCGCTGTACACCACCTCAGCGGAATGTACCAGAACTGGTTCCTTGACTATGCGTCGTATGTGATCCTGGAACGTGCCGTGCCTCATATCGAGGACGGACTCAAACCTGTACAGCGACGCATCCTCCACTCCATGAAACGAATGGACGACGGAAGATACAACAAGGTGGCTAACATCGTGGGACATACCATGCAATTCCACCCTCATGGAGATGCTTCTATCGGCGATGCGCTGGTGCAGATGGGACAGAAAGACCTGCTCATCGACACACAGGGCAACTGGGGAAACATCCTCACGGGCGACCGTGCCGCTGCCCCTCGTTACATCGAGGCTCGACTCTCCAAGTTCGCCCTCGATGTGGTGTTCAATCCGAAGACCACCGACTGGCAGCTCTCTTACGATGGTCGCAACAAGGAGCCTATCACGCTCCCTGCCAAGTTCCCTTTGCTCTTGGCGCAAGGTGCCGAGGGTATCGCTGTGGGACTGAGCAGCAAGGTATTGCCACATAACTTCAATGACCTCTGCGATGCCGCCATCCATTATCTCAAAGGCGAGCCATTTGCCATCTTCCCTGACTTTCCTACGGGTGGAGCCATCGATGTGAGCAAATACAACGACGGTCAGCGTGGCGGCGTATTGAAGGTGCGTGCCAAGATAGATAAGCTAGACAACAAGACGCTCGTTATCACCGAGATACCATATAGCAAGACCACAGGCAGCCTCATCGAGAGCATCACCAAGGCTGTGGAGAAAGGCAAGATCAAGGCTCGTAAGATAGAAGACGTAACCTCTGCCAACGTGGAGATTCTCGTACATCTCACCCCTGGCACATCATCTGATAAGACGATGGATGCCCTCTATGCCTTCAGTGATTGCGAGATCAACATCTCGCCCAACTGCTGCGTCATCGAGGACAACAAGCCAAAGTTCCTCACCATCAGCGATGTTCTCCGCCACAGTGTGGACCGCACCATGGGATTGCTGCGCCGTGAGCTGATGATTCGCAAGGGCGAGTTGGAGGAGCAACTCTTCTTCTCCTCACTGGAGCGCATCTTCATCGAGGAGCGTATCTACAAGGAGCGCAAGTTTGAGCAGAGCAAGAGCCAGGACGAGGTTGTGGCTTTCATCGACTCCAAGTTGGAGCCTTTCAAGGACAAGCTCTTCACCGCCGAGGTGGATGGCAAGGGCATGGTGGAATACGCTTTCCATCGAGAGATAACCCGCGAAGACATCCTCAAACTCTTGGAAATCAAGATGCAGCGCATCCTGAAATACAATAAGGACAAGGCAGACGAGCTGCTCATGAAGATCAAGGCAGAGTTGGCTGAGATAGAGAACGACTTGGCTCACATGACCGATGTCACCATCAACTGGTTTGAGTATCTCAAGGGCAAGTACGGCAAGCAGCACCCAAGAAAGACAGAAATCCGCAACTTCGATACCATCGAGGTAACCAAGGTGGTAGAGGCTAACCAGAAACTCTACATCAACCGACAGGAGGGATTCGTGGGCACCGGACTGAAGAAGGACGAGTTTGTATGCAACTGTTCCGACCTCGACGACATCATCATCTTCTACAAGGATGGTAAGTTTAAGGTTACGAAGGTGGCAGACAAGATATTCGTGGGCAAAAACATCCTGCACGTTCAGGTATTCAAGAAGAACGACAAGCGCACCATCTACAACTGCGTTTACCGAGACGGCAAGCAGGGCGATTACTTCATCAAGCGATTCAACGTAACCGCCATGACCCGTGACAAGATATACGACATCACCCAGGGCACACCGGGCAGCCGTGTCATTTACTTCACCGCCAACCCTAATGGCGAGGCAGAGCTCATCAAGGTAACCTTGGAGCCAGACTTGACCAAGAAGCGCCAGAGCATCTTCTTGGAGAAAGACTTCTCCGACATTCTGATCAAGGGACGTGCCGCCAAAGGCAATCTGCTCACCAAGCGCCCTATCCGCCGCATCGGCTTGAAGAGCCATGGCCACAGCACCTTGGGAGGCAGAAAGGTTTGGTTCGATCCAGATGTCAACCGCATCAATTATGATGAGAACGGTCGATACCTCGGCGAATTTAATGACGACGAGAGCATCTTGGTAGTACTGGACAATGGCGAGTTCTACATCACCAACTTCGATGCCAACAACCATTACGAGGACAACATCCTGCGCCTGGAAAAATGGGACGAGCACAAGATATGGACTGCTGTGCTATATGATGCCGACAACGATGGCTACCCATACATCAAGCGCTTCACGATGGATGCCACCAAGCGCCATCAGAACTTCTTGGGCGAGAATCCAAACAGCAAGCTCATCTTACTCACGGATACGGTTTATCCTCGCATCAAGGTAACTTATGGTGGCGTGGATGCCATGCGCCCTGCCGAGGAGATAGACACCGAGCAGTTTATCGCCCAGAAGAGCTTCAAGGCTAAGGGTAAGCGCCTCACCACTTGGAAGACGGAAAGCATCGTGGAGATAGAGCCTACCCGATTCCCTGAGCCTCCTGCCGAATCTTCGGAAGAAGACAAAGACGCAGCAGAGGCAGAAGATGCCAATGGCGAAAACCTCGATCCAGATGCTGGCAAGAGCGAGCAGCAGGTAATCGATGAATTGACTGGGCAGACCAATCTCTTCAGCGACAAGGATTTCGAGGAAGACAAGAAGGATAAGGATTGGCTGTCAAAACAGTAAATCACTATCAGATAAGCAAAAAAGAGCGGTGGAATCCCATCTAGTTGGTTTCCACCGCTCTTATTATATATAAATAGGTATATAGTCCAATAGCCCTAAATCTATTAACTCTCAACTATATACTATCTCTTATAGGAGTCAAGTTTCTTCTGGCAATATGCCTTGAAGTCGCTCCAATGATAATAAGGAGCCACATCACTCTGGATAGGCAGCGTGGCCTCATCCTCATTCAACAGCACTTTTACCAGCACATCATTGCTCTTCGCCTTGCGATAGAACACAAACTGCAAGTTGGTAGCCATTGGCGTAATCTTATAGTCAAACCATTGCTGAGCTATCTTCTCTGGGTCGGAAATCTCCTCGCCATATCCATTCAGATTGAGCAGGCAGGTCAATGGCGTCACCATCGTATCATGCCCATATCTCAAGGTAGCGCCAGGGTGCTGGAGGGCGATGCAACTATCCGCCTTCTCGATGATGTCACGCAGGAGATTGCGCTGAGAGAATGGCTGCTCATTGCCGGTATATGGCGAATAGCCGTATGACATCTGCCACCAAGAGTTGCTCACCACCCAGTTCTGGTAGATTTCATCCTCATTGAAGAGATCGTAGAGCGACACCTTGCCCCTGAGTTCCGTGCCCTGGATGGCACCCGCCATCTCAAAGAGTTTCCAGTTGAGGTCACGTAGATTCACATTCTGCTTCACCCACTGAGGGTCGTTGAAGAGTTCATTCATCACCCTGTCGTAGCAATCATGTTTCTTCGTAAACTCCTCTTGCACAGCCTTTCTGCCGATGCAATACTTCAAGCAATCCAGTCGCTTATCGCCCTGATTCATATAGTACATATCATGATAGCTGGCATCATGGAAGATGTGGAGCTGCGGATTCTTGCGCAGCATCGCCTGCAAACCATTCTCCATGGAGAGGATGCAGCGAATCACCACCGTGCTTCTGGCCTCGATATTCGTCTTGCCAGCGAAGATATCAGGGAATCGTTCCATCATTCTCTGGGTGATGCCTTGGTGTTGGAGGGCGCCAAGTGGAGTCAGTTCACCATCACGTCCCTTGGCATCCTCACGTATCAGCTTCACCTTCTGCAAGGTTTCCTCGCCCTTAGCCGTCAGCTTGCCCTCTTGCTTCGCTTTCAATAGCGTGAAGTAAGGCACGTCATAAGCCGCCGCACCAATCATATAGCGGGAACCATGTCTGCCATAATGGCTCAGATAGAAAGGCTTATAGCCCTTAGGGGCTGGCGTCAAAGCCTTCTGAGGTCCACGATAAGCCACATAGTTGCTAGCCGAGAGCGTGATGTCGCGCTTGAAATCCTCCTGCGGAGTCTGGGCTGCCATCGGCATAGAGCATGCCAAAGCCGCCGTCATCAATAGAGTCTGTATCTTCATCATTACTTCCAATTCATTAATTTTCTCAAATATGGCAGCAGTTCGCCCGCCATCTTCTGATGCTGCAATTTGCTTGGATGCCAGCTAGCACCATAGCCCAAGTCGCCCGTCTGGAAGGTGAAGTCGAAACGAGAGATGTTCTTATCCTTCTTGTTGGCATCCTTGCAGATACGGTCGAGCACCGCTCTCTGCTCACTACTCTCCTTCTCCCCGAGCATTGGACCTGTAATCAGTACAATCTTAGCCTCCGGATATTTCTCACGCACAGTCTTGAGGAACATTCGGTAGTTCTTCTCATACAGTTTGATATCATAATTATTTGTAGAGAGGTCGTTGGTACCCAAGTTGATGCAAACCAGCTGTGGCTGATACTTAGAGAAGTCCCACTTCTCCTCGTGCTTATTAAATAAGGTGTATTCATACTGCCAAGGCATATTATCTGGCGAGCCAGCTTTCGGACCATTATAATTTCGATACACGCCGATACCACTTCGAGAGATGGAAGTATGCTGAGCCTGCAAGCTATCGCTCACGATATTGGCATAAGTGAGCCAATGGTTTTCGGTCTCATCCTCAAAGGGATCAGTCATCTCGATGCTCTCCACGCCATAACCGCAAGTGATGGAATTGCCGATAAACTCTATCTTGCGCTCAGGCAAGGCAGGAGGAGTCACCAGTTGGCAGCCCTTATCGAGCACGAATCCCCTAAACTCCGGTGTGCGGAACAATCCCTCTATCACATACATCAGTTTCACCTGATGCTCACCCTTTGGCAGAGCCGCAGCCACGGTAACCACCGAGTCGCGCTCGGCATTAAATCCCACCTTGAAAGGTTCGCATCCATCCACCTGTGCCATGAAATATCCCGTCATAGGTCGGCACATCATCTTGAGCGAAGAGCCCTGGAATCGTGCCTGGATAGTAGTACCCGGGAAATTGAAGCTAGCCACTTCTGGCTGAGCGAAACTCACACGTCCGATGTATTGTATCATCGGGTTGTTAGCCTTCACCACCTCGCCTTGGATAGGCAGAGTTGTGGAATTCTTGGCTGTCATTGAGCCCAAGGAGAGCAATGCAGCCGCACACATCATCAAAGTTTTTTTCATAAATGTTATTGTTTATTCATTTGAGTGCAAAATTAGCATTATTTCTTGGAAAAAGCAAACAATTCTCACATTTTTTCCCAAATTCTTCTTTTTATTCAAATATTTATTGTACCTTTGCATCCACAAATGCGCTTGTGGCGAAATTGGTAGACGCGCTAGACTTAGGATCTAGTGGTTTAGGCCGTGTAGGTTCGAGTCCTATCAGGCGCACCGAAGAAAATCCTAACTACTTGATTATAAGCGGTTAGGATT
>URLG01000062.1 GCA_900548535.1 Candidatus Segatella intestinihominis
CATTGAAGCTTGGCATACTGCCCACTTCTGAAATCTGATACGTCCTTTCCCATCCAGGAAAGTACGTATCGTAGGTCTGCTCGAAATAAATCTCGGCGATTATCACCGAGCTGATTGCCAATCCGAGCGCCAGACACAAGATTTTCACGAAATTGTGCTGGCCCCTTCGAGGCAGATTCTTGAATGCGTTAACTATATGATTCAACATTTTTATTTAATGTATAATTTATAATGTACAATGTATAATTCTCTTGTCTCAAAGGCGTGTGCACAATTATTAATTATTAATTATTAATTGTTCATTATCCTTATAGGCTTCGTAGCCACTTACGATGACTCGCTCTCCCGGCTCCAAGCCTTCTATCACCTCATAGTATTGAGGATTCTGACGGCCGATGGTTATCTTGCGGCGATAAGCCTTCTTGCCACTCTTGTCAAGGACAAAAATCCACTGACCACCCGTCACACTATAAAACGTACCTTTAGGGATGATGATTGCCTGCTTCGACTGTCCGAGTTGCAAATCCACATAGTAGGTCTGACCCGTTCGGATGTTGCCTGGGCGAACGCCTTTGAAGACGAAGTCGATACGGAACCTGCCGTCTCTTACCTCAGGATAAACCTTGCGGACCTGCAGGAGATAATGCTTGCCATTCTGGTCGAAGGTGGCAGTAAGTCCCGGCTTAACGCGGTCGATGTAGTGTTCATTCACCTGCGCCTGCACCTTGAAATCGCTGAGGTCGTTGATGACTCCTATCTTCTGTCCGGCAGAAATGCTCTGTCCTAACTCCACATCGAGCAAGCCGATTTCGCCCGAAATGGTGCTGCGGATGTTCAGTTTCTCCTTGCGCTGTCTGACGAGTTGTACATTGCGCTGCATGGCTTCGAGGTTATCGTTCATCTGGTTCACCTGAGAATGGCGGAGCTGTGCATCCTTCTTCAGTCGCTGGTTGATGAGGGCGTGCTTCTTCACCGCCAAGTCATAATCCTCCTTTGCCTTGAGATACTCCTCACGGGAGTTGAGTTGCTCCTTGTGGAGAGCCTCTTGATGCTGATAAGCACGTCGCTTGGTGACGACATCTTGCGAGAGCGAAAGAGCCTCATTGGAATTATTAAGCCTATCTTGCTCCATGGATATCTGCGTGTTACGGAGCATATCCTGCTTCTCGGCAAGTTCACTCTCGGCATTCAGTATTTCCAAGTCGAGATTGGAGTTGGAGAGCTTTACGATGATGTCGCCCTTGCCTACATGGGCACCCTCATCCACCACTTTTTCTGTGACGATGCCGCCCTCCTCGCTGCTGATTTGCACCACGGAGATAGGCACCACCTGACCATCTACCGAAACATAGTCATTAAACTGACCATGCTCCACCTTTGCGATGCTCAATCCCTTGCGATCCACCTTTAGGGTGGAAGAGAAATTGCTCATTCCCAACCATACGAGGAGCGATACCAAAACCACGCCTCCTGCTATCCATGCCCAATACTTGCGAGGCACGATATATTTTTTCTTTTCTATCTTTACGTCCATAATTTTAAGTGAAGAGTGAAGAATTCTCTTGTCTTCTTTGTTATTTGATAAGATTTTTTCCCTGATAGTAATCTACGAGCCGTTGTTTGATGACGAGCAACATTTGCATTTGAAGCTGCTTGATGCGACTTTCTAGAAGCGTCTGTGCAGCGGTGTGAAGGTCGAAGGTGGAGAGCATTCCTTCCTCAAACTTGCGGCTCGACATATAGTAAGCGAGCGAATCGGAAGCCACTTTCTTTTCCATCTGCTCCAACTCCTTGACATATCCCTCAGCATCCATTATCGCCTGGGCAATGTTGTCATGGAGTTTGCGCTTCGTCTCCTCCAAGTTCACCTGCGCCAACTGCCAGTCGTTGCGTGCCTTCTTCACGCTGTGCCAAGCCTCATTATTATATATAGGTATAGAGAGGGTCAGTGCAAGGTACTCGCCTCGATTGTTGCGAAACTGGGAGGCAAAGCCTTCGTACTGCCCTCGTTGAGAGAGATTTTTATAATAGTTGGTAGAGATGCCGCCACCGAGAGAGAGGGATGGCAGCAACTTGCCCTTCGCTATCTTGTAGTTATACCGGGCATTCTCCACCTCAAACTCCGCCGACTTGACATCGGGAGAAGCATTGAGGAATTTTTGGTAAACGGCAAGGCTTTTCATAGGCAAGCCAAGATTATCTTTTCCAGCATTTCCTTGAATATCAAGAAGATTAAAGTTCCCATTGCTTATCTGTTTATCTGTTGTTACCAAATGCAGTTCTTCCTCCACGGGGAAATTCATCGCCGACTTCAAGGAGAGCAAGCTCTGCTGTGCCACATTCTTCTGATGCGTCAGATTATATTCATCCTCAGCCACCTGCGACTCCATCTGCACCACGTCAGGGCGACCTTTCTCGCCTAATTCATAGAGTCGTTGCATCTTGGCGAGCAGTCGCTTGCTCTCGGCCAGTTTATCACTCGCTATCTGTATGCTAGCCTCAGCATAAGCGGCATCCACAAACTTCTGCATCACGTCTATCGCCTTGTCATCCCTCACCTTCTGCATGGCAGTGGTGGAGTAAGCTTTCGCCAACTTAGCTTGCTTAAAGGCATTGATGGTAGCGAAACCATCGAAGACATTGAGCGAGGCATAAAGCTGATAGTAGTTGTTGAATGTCGTTACATTATTATAAGTATTGGTCTCAGGGTCGATATTTCGTCCCCAAGCATACTGCCCTTGCACGCCCCCGCTAACCGTAGGCAGAAAGCTATTCACCGCCTTCTGATAATCCTGCTTGCGTTGTCGGTCATTGATCACCTCTCGCTTCACATCCGTAGCATGACTTACGGCATAAGCCATGCAGGAGTCAAGCCCCCATGTCTTAGCTTGGGGTTCTCCTATAGCCTCAGCAGCCGTTTGAGGTGTCGCCGCAACTTGCGCCGTAACCTCTAAGCTCCCCAAAGCCATCAATCCGATGTATAATCCTATTCTTTTCATTGCCATTCTTTGTTTTGCCTATATAATGACAATCGCCGTGCCAAAAATAAGTGTTATCTGATTATCAATCGGTTAACAATAACATCACTAAAAGAGAACTGTCCAATAATTAGACACCACCGCCTAATTATTGGACAATTCGAAAGTGAATCTCATCAATTCTTCAAAAACATTCTCATTTTTTCTTATAACAATTCTCTTGCTATCCATGCACACGCCTCTGCATCAGCCAAGGCATTGTGGTGCTTGGTAAGGTCATAACCGCAATATGCAGCTACCGTTTGGAGCTGGTGGTTGGGCAGTAGAGAGCCGAGCTTCTTCCTCGATGTCCTGCAGGTGCAGAAAAACTGATAATCGGGATAGTCCATTTGGTAGGTTCTAAATACCGCCTTGAGGCAACTTTCATCAAATGGTGAATTATGAGCCACCAGAGGCAGCCCCTCTATCTTAGGCGCAACCTCTGCCCATACCTCTGGAAAAGCCCTGGCATTCAAGGTATCTTCCAATGTCAATCCATGTACCTGCGTATTCCAATAGGAGTAATACTCCGGCTCTGGCTTGATGAGGGAGTAGTAACTATCCACTATCTCGCCATCCCTCACGATTACGATGCCCACGGAGCAAACGCTGCTACGCTCGCTGTTGGCTGTCTCAAAATCTATCGCTGCAAAATCTTTCATATATCTCTTTTTATCACAAAAATAGTAAATATTTTGGTAGCAAACCAACTTCTTGTTTGTTTTCTATTGAATATTTCACTATTTTAACCAATATTCTCCTTATTCAGTAATTAATGTAACCCATTCCGTAAAAAAGATATTTATGTTGTCAACAGTGTTGGCTATGTTCGCAAGTTCACTTTTGAACAGTTGTGGCACTTCCAAGAAAGAAGCGCAGGTAGCGTTCTCTTCCAAATCAAGACGGAGCGCACTTATCCTGGCTCACACCAAGCACTCATAGACGCTGCCAAGGAGGAGAAGAAGGAAGAAGTAAAGCAAATTGAAGTGAAATAAGCTTTCGCCCCAGAAAGCCAATCCGCTTCGATAAAATCGAGAAACAGTAATTAAAGCTGAAAGGGTAAGTTCCCATCGTGGGAGCCTACCCTTTTTGCGTATTACAATGTCTGCTCCACTCTCCAAGATGTGCTTACGAATGAAATAATGACCTCTACCCTCTCCTTGAATTACAAAAATTGCCTTCATTTCTTTACGTCTATTACATCTTATAACATCTTGAGGCGGCTTACCCATAAGCCACCTTTCTGGGCACAAAGGTACAGCCTTCATGTTGCAAAGAAGTAAAAAACAGATGAAGAAAGGATGAAAACAAGGAAAGAGAGCATTGCACAAATCTTGAGAAATGGTAGCAACAAACACACATTATGCCACAATACATCTGAAAAATCGGATGAAAATGCATTTTTTCATTAGAATTCTTCTTGTTTTCAAGAACTTTTCTTATCTTTGCAGGCATAAAACGAGCAAGAATATGAAGATATTAAAATTTAAAATGCTCAAAGCTTTTGGAAGAAAGCATCCTGATGCAGAGGATGCGCTAATGCGATGGGCAGAATATGTTGAAAAAACTGAATGGAAAAGCCATGCTGATTTAAAAGAAGCCTTTCCTTCAGCCGACTATGTCGGTAATGACAGATATGTATTCAATATATCTGGAAATAAGTTTAGGCTCGTCACAATCGTTGTGTTCTTTCAAGGATTCCTTCACATACGATTTGTAGGAACACACGCTGAATATGATAAGATTAAGGACATTAAAAACATATAACTATGGATATCAAAGACGAAAAGACATATAATGAAATAGACAACCGCATGGAGGAACTTTTGGAAAAAGGAACCAAGTTAGGCGGTATGGACTATCTCAGCGATACAGAAAAAGAAGAATTGAAAGTGTTAAGCGAAGCTGCTTACGATTGGGAGTGTGAAGTGGATCCTCACCCATGGCGTGTAAAACCATCCCTTATAGCAGCCATAAAGATTGCATTTCGCGAAAAAGGATATAAGCAGAAAGATGCAGCTAAGGCTATAGGAATATCCACCACAGCCTTAAGCGACATCCTCCATGGTCGCCGTGCCATTAGCTTCGACATTGCTCGTAACATTTACCATAACCTGGGAGTTCCTGCAAATGTGGTGCTGGCATAAGTGACCAATGCCTGACTTTCTCTACCAAGCCTAGCCATTTGGCTTGGTGGAGAAAAATCTCATACAAAATCCACAAAAAAGCTTCAATTAGCCTTACGTGTTTCAGCTGCCATTGGAACAGAAGTATACTCTTCCCCAAATTCTTCTTGTTTATGAGAATCGATATTCTTAACTATAGTTGTCGACTGCTTTCTCTCAATTGCCGCATATCGAACCTGCCTCATTGACAATAGTGAATTACAAATTCTCAAATAACAACTCTCCAGTCCAAAGCTTCTCAATACAGTCTGATTAAAGTCAATCCACTCTGGATCTTTTAGTTCAGCCTCAACATCCATAATTTCTTTTACTAGAACAACCTTAAACTTTTCTTTAATCATTAGGATAGCTTCTTCTGATAGTAATTCTGGATTTAACATATAGCAGCTTGCTATACTTGCCTTATTTACATCCAAGACTCCTAATCCACGCCCAAAACCAACCGCTTCAACATAGAACTTCATCAAGATAGAATTTAGTAATGCATGATACAACTCATTATCCATATTCATTTTTGGGCGTAATCCTATCAACCGCTGATTTATGAATGTAGGTTCCCTAAAACATCCAAAAAAGAAACGCTTATTAGGATTCATCATAGTAAAAAATTGAACCACTTCATTTGGCTTCATCTCATACCATTCCCCATTTGGAATCTTCAAAGACTCGGTCAATGGCTTTCCAATCTTATTTGTCAACTTCTCGAATTGCTTAACCCATTTATACGCATTAGGATAAGAACTTTCAAGGACATCCAACGATTCTCCGCAACAAAATGCATCCCTATCTGGTTCCACCAACAAATTAGTTATCTTTTTTGCATTAAACAATGCTGGCTTAAGAAACTCTCGTTCTATTTCGACATTGTCCTTAGGAAAGAACAAAGCATCCCAACCTCTACGACTTCCTCGAATAACATCAAATAATCTTTTTATAGGAACGAGTTTATCCTTAATATCCAATAGCCATAATACATCGTGAAACAAAGCATTATAAGATATGTTCAGTGATTTCAACTCAGATATTTGATGATTAGAATAAGAAGACATTTTCATCACTGAAGGCTCTAACACATTCCCCAACAATGCAGAATTAACAATATTCTGTTCAAGGATTTTGTCTGCAGCTATCGATTCCAAGTTTCTCTTCCACACAAAGAAATCCGTATTATTTTCAGATTGTTCTACAGACGATTTCTTTTGCAAGATCATAATTGTTGCAACTACATCTGCATTTTCAAACCATCTCCCTCGTCCACTAATATGAACTTGCTTTAAATCATACATACAAGTGAGAGCATGGTAAAACTTATCGCCAGCCTTTGTTCCAAGCCAAGAATTAGATACAATAACGCCTAAATAGCCACCTTCTCTGAGCAGCTTAGAAAGATGCAGGACCAAATAATAACTCAAATCAGATTTTCCATCAAGTTGCTTTTCATCCACATAGCAAGCAACCTGCTTTTTGTCATCATCAGACATAGTATTTGCTGAAACAAAAGGAAGATTCGAACAGATAGTGCCAAATGTTGGTATTATTTCTTCCATCATGTCACCAGTATTTGGATTTACGATTTCCACTATATCACCAACTTTCAACTCAAAAGCATCTTTTTGGAATAATCGATTTGCCAAATTTATCGTATCACAAGACACCATGCTTAGATTAGCCACTTGCAATGGAGACTTGTACTTATCACTTGCCCAAGTCGTAGCCACAGCCTTTGACATACCCATCTTTCCACCTTTAATTGCTATTATTTCATGCGGAATTGTACCAGTTCCACAACAAGGATCAGCTATATTTTCCAGCCAATTGTGCACCGTCATTTTTACTAAAATGCGAGCCAATACACTTGGAGTAGTAAATTGCCCATTAAATTCACGCTTAGTTTTTCTAACTGTTGATTCCAAAATGCTCTGCAACATAGATTGGTTAATAGAAGATATACCATTGTCACGAAGGAACAAGGAGAATTCCACCAAGGAGTACCAAACCGCCGAAGGCAATAAATCTACGTAATCCATTCCCGAGAAAACATTATAGAAATCGCATTTAGCAGTAATCTTTTGGAAAATCAAGTCCGCCTCATTGGGCGTAACAGAAAAGTCAATATTATTAACCAGCATCGCTCCATTTTGGCGATGTTTTATCAAATGAGCAAACAATATACGATACGCCCAATTTAGAATTATATTTTTTGCATAAGCGACATACATGTCGGTCTCATCAAATTCATACTCCGATTTCGACTCTTGCCACCACTGCTCCACAATCGCATTTATGGTCACATCAGTATCTCCCATTTTATGTAAATAACCCGCAAGCGTACTCTTATTTTTGTTTATCAACATATCAATAGCAGAATCAGAAATCACCTCACTAAATGAAGCATGTCTAAGTTGATGAGTTTTCATATACTCATTTACACATAATATCACATCCAATAAGGTCTTTTCCCATTCTTTACGATAATCCGCCACATCCTTACGAGTATGAATATGTGAATTGTTCCACTGCTGAGCTACATCGAAAGTATCTTCTACTTCATTATAAACATAGAACTTCACATATTGGAAATTCCAAATCACGCAGCTATCCAAATGCAAAAAGCGAGCCTTTCGCTGAGCATCATTTACAAAATCTGCATCCGTGATAGGCACATCAGGCATTTTAAGTTCCCACCCTTGTAATATCGAAGTCAGGTCACTATCGCTATAGAGTATTACATCAGGAAACATGCGTAATTTTGAATCAACGGAAATTGTTGATTCACCACCAGCTCTTTTAATCAACAAATCATTTTGGGATACAATAGAATTTATTTGAGAAATCATTTCTATAGCCCAAGAGCGTTCATTCTTATTTACTTTTATTCCTGTCATAATTACATGTCTTTTAATAAGTTTACATTCATCAAGGTCTCATTTTTATCTTTCGCCATTGTTTCCAAAGCATGCAATAAGCGTTGTTTTGTAACCTCAATATAGTCAATGGCTTCTTTCTTGAACAATGCTACATCTTCATTCTTTTCTATACCTATAAAATTTCGGCCTTCTAACAGCGCAGCGACAAGAAAACTACCACTACCAGAAGTATTATCCAAGACTACAGCACCAGGCTCCGTATAGGTTCTTACAAAATACCTACCTAACTCTATCGGTTTTTGTGTAGGATGATATACCTTTCCCTCACTTTCCGCAGTTTTGAAATAAATGATATCAGTAGGATAACGTTTACCGTCACTTTGTACATGCACTGGCAAGAAATCGCCATAGCTACCACTTAGTTGATTCTTTCGTACACCTTTATCATAAGGTTCTCCTTCTATCATTTGTGGGTGATATATAGGCTGTTTCTTGTAAAACACACATACATCTTCATGTTTCCGCAAAGGTTGTTTCTTTGCATTCAAGAAATTTGTGGACTTGGACTTTTCCCAAACCCATTTATACTTAAACATACTGGGATTACTAAGCATCAACTCTGCCGTAAACATACCTTGCGAGGTTAACACTATAGCTCCATTATCCTTTACCACACGGCGATATTGCTTCCACAATTCATCCAAAGGGATAACACTGTCCCATTTGTTTTGAGTAGTTCCATAAGGCAAATCACATAAAACCATATCAATAGAATTATCAGGCAGTTGCTTCATTATTTCTAAGCAATCGCCTTCATAAACATTATTGATAAATTCCTCTATTTTATGTTTTGCCTTATTTGCCATACTCTTTCATTCATTCGTAGATTCCTTATACGAAATTTATGATAAAGAATAGCTATTATAAAGAAATGGCGTAGGAATCACATCACTTACATAATCCTTGTTCTTCGAGGTATTAGGGGACCTACAACACCAAGGATAAGAAGCAACAGAAGCCTACGCCAAATGAGTATATATACATATAGCACAAAGCACACCCTTCCTAACGAAAGGGCGCACTTGTGCCGTGTAAATACACGATATGGGTAGACGTCCACCGCCATCTTCCTCTGAGTGTTATACCTTGCGAAAGTCCCTAATTTTCGAAGAATCAGAAGAAAACGTTAGTAAACGCCTTTCTCTAAAAATAGGCCAAGCCTTGGATTGGCGCCAGCGACTCATCGCCAGCTATCCGCAGAATGACAAGTGCAAAAGTAATCAAAAGAATCCATACTCCCAAATATTTGGAGTATAAAATTGAAATGCATAGGGATTTTTAATATTTGGAGAGAAAAACTGACTGGGATTTTCTCGTAGAAAAAGAAAAGTTTGCGTAAATTCCTATCACTGCTATCACTTTTTGGGCCCTAAAATTAGATAACAAACTAGTTAATAACTATTTACGATTTAATTAAAGCGTGATAGATAACCGAAAATAGGGAGTTATCTATCACGTTCTATCACCTGCAAAGCCCTAGCTATTCGCTCCTCCTTGGAGAACAAGTTCTTCTTGATCACTTTCACGCCTCCCATCTCACGCTCCAAGTCAGTTTCCTTACGGAGCTGCAGCAGCAGGTGCAAAGATACATTTTTCTATTGAAATAAACAAGTATTTATAGAAGTTTATTCCCTTTTATCATCCATTCCTCTCGGTTTTATCAAAAACACATCCATTATTCCTCTCGGTTTTATCATTTTTTAGCTATTTATTCCTCTCGGTTTTATCAAAAAGTTGTATCTTTGCACCCAAATTAAGATAAAAAACAGATTATGTACATAAAACGAAACATAGATAAATATCTGTTGGAATGGAAGAATACACCAATTCATAAGCCTCTTTTACTGCGAGGAGCAAGACAAGTCGGAAAATCTTCAGCCATCAGAGAATTAGGAAGATCTTTCAAATATTACATAGAAGTCAATTTTGAAAGCCGAGAAGACCTCAAGGAGATATTTGAACAGTTGAGCGATGTGCATGAAATAGCAAATCGCTTAGGGATGATATTCTCCAAGCCAATAGTACCAGGAGAAACGCTGCTCTTTTTGGATGAAATACAGGCGTGTCCAGAAGCCATTAAGCGGCTATGGTTTTTCAAGGAAGATTTCCCGGAATTGCATGTAGTAGCGGCAGGCTCCTTATTGGAATTTGCCCTCAAAGACATGTCTTCATTTGGGGTGGGACGTATCCGCTCACTCTTCATGTATCCGATGTCTTTCGACGAATTTCTTATGTCGCAAGGAAAGGAAGGACTTCTAAGGGAAAAACAAGCTGCCAACTATGAGCATCCTCTGTTCGCCGCATTCCATCATGATTTGGTACAGCAGTACCGCACATTTCTAATGGTTGGCGGTATGCCCGAATGTGTCAAGGCTTGGATTGAGACAAAAGATTACAATCAATGCCAAGCTGAGCAAGAAGACATTCAGCAAACCTATTATGACGATTTCGCCAAATATGCCAAAAAGGTAGACCCCATCTTGCTACGCAATACCCTACAGAGCGTAGTTCTACAAATCGGAGGAAAATTCATGTATAGCAAGGTGGAGGGAGGATATAGAGCAGATGACGTAAAAAAGGCTTTGCAGATGCTTTGTGACGCAGGCATTGTAAAACGTGTGAGTCATACAGCCGCCAATGGTCTCCCATTAGGTTGTGAAGTAAACGACAAGTTCCGTAAATACATCTATCTAGACAGTGGATTGTTGCTTAGTACATTAAATATGGATTTAGGTGGATCCCAGCAATTTACAGAACTAATCCTAGCAGGCGCCGCCGAAGAACTGGTCAACAAAGGTGGATTGGCGGAAATGGTGCTTGGTTGGGAACTCGTAAAATACAGCAATCCACGCTCACAACACGACTTATACTATTGGGAGAACATCGTGGAAGGCACATCTTCGGAAGTAGATTACGTAATAGCCAGAAACATGAAGGTGATGCCTATCGAATGCAAAGCAGGAACAAGTGGAAAGATGAAGAGCCTTCGCCTTTTCATGCGCAATAAGCATTTGGCAGAAGCCTACAGGTGCTCGCTCGAAAACTTTGCACTCTTAGAAAATCAAGATGCTCAAGATCGCAATTCTATTAGGCGAATCATGGTTAATCCCTTGTATGCCATCTCGAATATCTATCAATAGGCACATCGTGTGTGCTTTCACACCGAGTTGAGGCATTTGCATTGTCTTTGATTGGAAGGCAAATACCTGCCAATCAGTAGGATATCCAGTAAACTTACAGCATATCATTCACCTCTTCCACCACTTGTCCGTCAAAGAGATTGATGATGCGGTGGGCGTATGTGGCATCGTGCTGAGAGTGGGTTACCATCACGATGGTGGTGCCCTCGTCATTCAGTTCGCTGAGCAATTGCATCACCTCCACGCCATTCTTGGAGTCGAGATTACCCGTAGGCTCATCGGCTAGGATGATGCTAGGCTTGCCTACCACGGCACGAGCAATAGCCACTCGCTGCTGCTGACCACCGGAGAGCTGGTGGGGATAATGCTTGGCACGATGGCTGAGCTTTACCTTGCGCAGGATGTCGAGCACTCGCTCCTTACGCTCCGCCTTGCCGATGCCAAGATATTTGAGTTGCAAGTCGATGTTTTCCTCCACGGTCAACTCATCTATCAGGTTGAAATTCTGAAAGACGAAGCCGATGCGACCTTTGCGATAAGCCGTGCGCTCACGCTCTTTCAGATGGCCTACCTCCTCATCGCCCAACCAATACTTGCCCTCGGTAGGCGTATCGAGCAAGCCAAGGATGTTGAGCAAGGTTGACTTGCCACATCCCGAAGGTCCCATGATGGCAACAAACTCGCCATCCTCTACATTGATGTTCACGCCGTTCAGGGCGATGGTCTCTATCTCTTCTGTACGAAATATTCTCGTTAAATTCTCTGTACGTATCATCTTTCTGTAATGTTTAATGTGTAGTGTTTAATGTTTACTTGGCTCAGCATCATGCTTTTACCTCATCATGCTATTCCATCTTGATGCTGTCTATCGGATTCTCCAAGGCGGTGCGCAGGGTATAGCTGAAGACGGATACCAGGGCTAATACCAAGGTGAAGATGGCTCCTGCCACCAATGTCCACCAAGGGAAGTCGATGCGATATTTGAAACCTATCAAGTATTCCTGCATCAGCTTGACACACAATGGGATGGCGATGACCACAGCCACACACGATGTAATGAGGAATCGCTTGGACAATTGCCATGCCGCATCAGCCACTGAGGCTCCCATCACCTTGCGCAGGGCTATCTGGCGGCGCTGCTGATTGCCATAATATACCGACATGCCAAACAAGCCAAGGGCGGAAATCAAGATGGAGATGCCCATGAAGGTGATGATGAGCACCATCATGTTGTGCTTCTCCTTGAGGGCATCCGCCAAGGTGTCGTCCAGATACTCCGTATCCATGTCGGTAGGTACGCCCAACTGCTCCTTAGCCACCTGCTTGCAGGCACTCTGGATAGCAGCCAAGGCTTGGGCATGGTCGCCACGAGTCTGCACCAAGATGGTCCAAAGCACATCATGATTAGAAGGAACACGAATGGCATTATGATTACCAAATTGGAACTCATCAATAGCATCGCCACAGTGGAAATCTTTCACAACTCCACAAACCTCATACTCCGGCTTGCCTTCATTGCTGCCGAAATAAGGCTTCTTGCTCGATACGCCAAAGGCTCTTTTGGCTTCCTCGCTAACCCAGATTTTGCCAGGCGTAGGATCAGAATATCGTTCCAACACCTTAAAGCCCATCATCTTCATCGCGATGGAATCCAATACGCTCAATCGCAAGAACGCGATATTCTCTCCCTTCTCATCATGCACGCAATTGGCAAAGCTATTGACAGGATTGTTGCTGATAGCCGTAGCCTCCTCCACCTCAGGAAGAGACTTCAATCTCGCTATCAACGCTGCGTTTCTGACGTCCACGTTATCAAATCCGAAGGTGGTGGAGACGCAGAGGATATCTTTCGTCTGATACCCCAAAGGTATGTTGGCGAGATGGCGCATCTGGAGCATCATCGTGATAGCCATCACCACCAAGGTCATGCTAATGATGCTCTGAGCCACAATGAATATTTTGCTAAACCACATCTTGCTGCGCAAGCGGATGGTGCCCTTCACCACGTCTATCGGATTGAAGCGAGACACCACGAGGGCAGGAATCATGCCCGACAACAAGGAGATGACGAGATAAGCCACCAACAGGCATCCCCAAACGGCAGGCGAGGAGAAGAGTGAAATCTTAGTATCCAAGATGCTATTAAATAAAGGTGTGAATGCCCAAGCCAGCAAAACACCGACCAAGAAGCAAACTGCCGTGAAGAGTGCTGCCTCCTTGATATAGCGCAGCACCACGCCCATCACCGACTCGCCCAACAGGCGACGAGTAGCCATCTCCTTGGCTCGATTGCCTATCTGCGCCACGGTGAGATTGATGTAGTTGAAGATGGCTGAGAGCAAGAGGACAAGCGCCACTATCAACAAGACATTGACCAAGGTCTTGCTGCCATGACGGAAATGAGGACATGTTACCTCTGAGAAATACAACTTGTCCCAGCGCACCAAGCTTGAGCCCCACAAGAAACTGCCAGTCGTCTTCTCACGACTCCACCATTTCTTCCAATAACCCATATATTTATTGAGCAACGTGGCATTCACCTTTTCAGGATCTGCGCCATCTGCCAATCGGACGATGGTAACAACCTCGCCAAACTGATCCATCGGATACAAATCTGCTTCCTTAAACTTCATGGAAACAAAGATGTCGGTGGGTTCCAGCAAGTCTTCCCTGCCAAAATCATCCACGATGCCCACTACCTTGAATTGCAGCGTGTCGCACTTAACGACCTGCCCGATAGGATTCGTATTGCCAAAAGCCCTCTTGGCAAAAGACTCGGAGATAAGGGCCTGGTGCTTATCCGTGAGCACACGATGAGCGGAGCATCCCCTGCACTTCATTCCCATCATATCCAAGAAGTTAGGATCTATGGCACGTGCCTGCACATGATAGTATTGGTCGTTGACCACAGCACCCTTGTCTGTATAATAATCGCTAAATCGGGTCCATTCCTTGATTTCTGGGATGGAAGGAAAGAACTCCTTAGCTGTACCCAAGGTCATGCCGAGATAATCGCCCGAACCTGGCACATAGAGATTCTTGGCATCTGGCTGATGTGTGCCCACCCGATACTCCATGAAGGCGTAAGATACCAAAATCATCACAAAAGCCAAGGCTATCGAGAGTCCGAAAGCCTCGATAGCCGTATAGAGCTTGTTGCGCGATAAAAACTTAAAATAACTTTTCATATCTGTTGTTTCTTTATTTTCTGATGCTTTTTCTGATGCATTCTATCTGATGCTTTTTTCTGATGCAAAAGTAATCATTCCTTTTGATTCTGCCAAGAATCAGAAGCTAGCGGCAAGCGGATTGTATGAAATTCATACACTCTTCTGTATGATAATCACACATCATCTTCCGTTTTGTTGGCTAATTCAAGAAAAAAGTGTACTTTTGCAAACAAAGACAAAAGATATAGCAGAACACAAATAGATGAAATACGGAACTATACTTGTTATCGACGACAATCCATCGATACTCACAGCCCTGAAGATATGCCTGGGCGGCACATTTGAGAAGATTCTCACCTTGCCTTGCCCAGACACAGCCCCCGCTCTGCTCCAACAAGAGCCAGTGGACATCATCTTGCTCGATATGAACTTTTCGCTAGGCGTAAACAGTGGACAGGAAGGTTTGCTTTGGCTTCGCACCTTGCGCCGTCTCCATGCCAACATCCCCGTGGTGCTCATCACCGCCTACGCAGATATCCAGCTCGCCATCAAGGGATTGAAGACGGGAGCCGCCGACTTTGTAACCAAGCCTTGGGATAATGATGAACTCATCAGAACCCTAAAGGATGCCATCGACCGAAGCCAAGAAGTAGAGACGCTGGAGAGCATCGAGAGCGCTCATATTCACAAGGTTGTGGATCAATGCCACGGCAATATCTCTCGTGCCGCCGAACTGCTCGGCATCACTCGCCAAACGCTTTATGCCAAGC
>URLG01000063.1 GCA_900548535.1 Candidatus Segatella intestinihominis
TGTTGCTCAGGTACTTATAAATAAAGTTAAATCAAAGTGTTGCGGAATTAAGGATAAAGAGACTCTGTAGATGACGTTCTTGTAATAGCTCAATGACGTTCTAAGGTATCTTCAGTGACGTTTTGATGATATTTATTTGACGTTTTAGCGAGATAAGTATGGGGCGGAAACAAGTTGGTTTAAGCCTTAAATCAAGATGTTTTAAGGCTTAATCCGATTGGTTTCACCCGATGAAACTCGGAGTTTCACACTGAGAAACTCGGAGTTTCACGCCATAAACTTGCAGCTACTACGGGGATGCAGTTTTCGAAATCACCTCGATGCGGAGTCTCGGATAATGAGTAAAACATCTTAACAATATAAAGATATGAAAATAACTATCGCCCACCACAACAACAAGAAGCAGCTCCTCGTCAGCACCAAGACGATGGAGAAGTTTTTGGAGCGCATCGCTAAAGACGATGCCAGACTCACGGTAACTCGATTTCGTGAGTATGTGCCTTATGCCGAGTTCGGTTACAGTTCTTATAAGGACATGCCCACGTGGATGCGTGTATATCCTGCGGCTGAATTTGCCAAGGATGAGAATGGCAATCTGAAGATGAAGACCAACAATGGCGTGCTGCTCTTCCAGTTTGCCAGCATCACCGACCCCGATGGTGTGGAGGGCGTGAAGCGAGCTGTGGCACTCTTGCCATCTACCCTCGCTGCCATCACTGGTGCCGACGGCAAAAGCGTCGTGGTCTTGGTGCGCTATGCCCCAAAAGAGGGAAAACTGCCTCAGAATGAGATAGATGCCGAGCAGCTCTATCTGTCGGCATATCAGCAGGTACGCCCCGTGTATCAAGCCATCGTGAAGGCATCTCTCTATGTGGAGGAATCCAAGTCAGCAGATTCAGCCTCCATCTTCCGAGATGCCACCGAGCCCTCGCTCCGCAATCGCTTCCTGCTCACGCTCGATGCGCAGCCTTACTTCCAGTCTCGGGCGGTACCGATGCAGATAGATGCCCTGAGGGTGGTGCAGGAGTCGCAGCACAAAAGTGCCCTTGCTGAGAGCACTCCCGAAAAGCGCAATGCCAGCGTCAAGGACAATATCAATAGTATGATAGAATTCCTGCGGAGCAAGTATGAGTTTCGCTACAACACGGTGCTGAAGTATGTGGAATATCTGGAGAAGGAGCGTGAATGGCTGGGCTTCCAACCCGTGGGGCCGAGAGTGCAGAAGGGCATGACCCTCGAAGTGCAACAGGAGGATATCCGGGTGAGCATCAAGGATGTGCGCAACTTCTTGGAATCCAACTATATCCAAAACTATAACCCAGTGGATGAATTCCTCTTCAAGTGCTATGGCACCTGGGATGGCAAGGACCATATCCGAGCCTTGGCTCGCACCGTGCCCACCAACAATAAGCACTGGGAAGACTGGTTTTACACCTGGTTCCTGGGCATGGTAAACCAATGGCGCACAGGCACTCGCCGCCAGTATGGCAACTCGGTGGCTCCGCTCCTCATCTCCAAGCAGGGCTACAACAAGAGCACCTTTTGCCGTCGCATCTTGCCACCCGACTTGCAGAAGTGGGGCTACAACGACAACCTCATTCTCTCGGAGAAGAAGCAGGTGCTCCAGGCGATGGCGCAGTTCCTGCTCATCAATCTGGACGAGTTTAATCAGATTTCGCCCCAGGTGCAGCAGGGATTCCTGAAGAATCTCATCCAGTTGCCTTCGCTCAAGATTAAGCGCCCATACGGCGGTCATGTGGAGGAGTTTCCACGCCTTGCCTCCTTCATCGCCACGAGCAATATGACCGACATCCTGACCGACCCATCGGGCAATCGCCGCTTCATCGGTATCGAATTGACGGGGCCTATTGACGTAAGCGTAATGCCTAATTATCAGCAGCTTTATGCCCAGGCAGTAGCTGTCATCTATGCGGGTGAGAAAACATATTTCGACAGCGAGCAGACCGACCTCATCATGCAGAGCAACTGTCAGTTTGAGGCAGAAATGCCTATCGACCAGTACTTCCGCCTCTACTTCGAAGTGGTGGAGGATGAGGAGGAAGGCGAATATATGAGTGCCGCCGAGATCTTTGACTATCTGAAGAAGCGCATCGGTTCGTCGCTGAAAGTGAACAGTCTGATGGGATTTGGCAGGAAGTTGGCTAACATGAAAGGCTTGCAAAGCAAGCGCTTTTCTGACGGCAAGAAGTATCTAGTGAGGAAGAAATCTTCTGAATAATGATACTTCTATGATATATCTATGATACTTCCTGCATGATTTTGTGAGAAGTGTCATTGATGATAAGCCTCAGAAACATAAATAGATAGCATAATAATTAAGCTCAAAAATGATACTTTGAAACATTTTCGAGCAAAAAACATTTACGTGCGTATAAAATATGAACAAGAAAATAGAAATCAGCAAGGACTGCATAGAGTCAGCCTATTGCTTCATCCACCAGAAGTTGAGGGTATACGAGTTTTCCACCAGTCCCACCCAGCGCGACGACATCGAGTATGCCATCGCCCAGTATGTGGAGGGCATGAATCCCGCTCTCTACCATCTCCTCTCCGCCGGTCGTCCCGAGTATCTTCTGTCTCATCCCAGCTTCGAAAGAGACATGCGCGATGCCCAGGAGAAATTGGAGGGGATGATGTAAGGGAAGTCTTTCCGAAAAAAGTGATAAAATATTTTGGATTGCCAAAAAAATATATTACTTTTGTGCTTGATATCAGAATTGAACGTTTGTACATATTGATTTTAAATAAAAGAAATAATGGGAAAGTATCATTTGCCAAACATGATAGATAGTTATTCTATTTCGGAAATCTGCAAGATGAAGAACTTGCAGAATCGTCCGCATGCGCAAAAGAATAGTCTTGTGGAAAACTGCGGTATGACATTCAAGGACGAGTTGGCTATCGTGTCCCATTATCTTCAGAATAAGGGTACGGAATCAGCTCTTCCATACAGCTATGAGGCAAAACGTATTATGTCAGAATTGATTTCTGATAATTCGTCTTTGGCAGAAGGGATGGCTTGTGAGCCTCGTATGGCAGAGGTGGATATGTTTGCTGACTTCTTTCATGTTCCATTTCTGCCAAAAGAGGATGCTGATTTTACCTTTATCGACTTGTTCGCGGGCATTGGAGGATTTCGCCTTGCCATGCAAGCTGTTGGCGGAAAGTGTATTTTTTCTTCCGAATTTAACGAACCTGCTCAGAAAACATATTTTGCCAATTATGGTGACATGCCTTTTGGAGACATTACTTTGGATGAGACCAAGCGATATATTCCCGAAAATTTTGATGTGCTCTGTGCAGGTTTTCCTTGTCAGGCTTTTTCCATCATTGGCAAGCAGCAAGGTTTTGCGGATACACGAGGTACCATGTTTTTTGAGATACAAAAGATATTGCAATCCCATAAGCCTAAGGCGATATTTATGGAGAATGTCAAGCAGCTTGTTACTCATGATAAAGGTAATACTTTTAAGGTGATACTCGGAATATTGGCGGATCTTGGTTATCATGTGAAGTGGAAGGTTTTGAATGCCCTTAACTTTGGCGTGCCTCAGAAAAGGGAACGTGTGATTATTGTAGGATTTTTGGACAAGAAGAAAGCTGATGCTTTCAGCTTTGACTTTGAGAAGAAGCCTTATGACTTGTCCAAAATATTACAGGATGATGCTGTGGTAGACAAGTCTTTGTTTGTTTCTGATAGAATTTTGCAGAAGCGTAAGGATTCTACGAAAGACAAAAAGGTGTTCTATCCTTCTATCTGGCATGAGAACAAGGCTGGCAACATCTCCGTGCTAGATTATGCATGTGCTCTGCGAACAGGAGCCTCCTATAATTATTTGTTGGTGAATGGTTATAGAAGGCCGTCATCCAGAGAGTTGTTGAGGTTGCAAGGTTTTCCTGAGGAATTTAGAATAGTAGTTTCTCATCAGGAGATAAGAAAGCAGACGGGCAATTCTGTTGCTGTTCCGATGATGACTGAGGTAGCAAAAAGGATAAAGGCATTGTTGTAAACAAGAAATGAAAAGTGTATGAAACATCCAAAATTAAGAGATTCGAAGCGTCTTCTGACTAACGAACTGTATTCCATTGGAGATATTCCATCAGAATATATAGTTATGATAGGTGGTCATGTGGTTTATCTCATCCATTCGGGAAGAAATGACATGACTGGTGATGATTGGGGCGATATATTTGCCGATGTGATTGGAGGTAAGCATCTTGCCAGTCCTGTGGGTATTGCTGATGTAGAATATGGCAAGATGGCATGGTCTATGAAGACTGTGAAGAATACGAATGTTTTCGGTTGTGAGAATATTCGTTTGATAAGTGGTCGTTGTTCACCAGATTTTTCTTTTGGAATCACAGACCCTCATGAGGATATTCAGCGTACAGGTGAAGCGGTATTGGCTGTATGGAATGAAAGAATCAACATTGCTTATGACCATTATAATCAAGTGCGTGTATCCGTGCTTATAAGAAATGATGAACTTTCAGAATTTCGCTTGTTCGAGGAAGATATCCAACGCTATAAAACTAGCGATTACGAATGGGTGGAAAACAAAAGGGGCAATCTGGAAGGTATCAACATTCATACGGGTATTAAAAGATTCACATGGCAACCACATGGCTCGCAGTTTACGATACATACCCCTGTTCCAGATGATGCAGTGAAGTTTACAGTGAAGCGCCCACCTGTAGTTCCGATAGAAGAAACATTGAAAAGCCTGAATTTTGATGAGACGTGGGTGAAGATATTCTAGACATTAGAAATTTTGCAAGTCATGCTTGCAAAATTGAAAATATAGAAAACAGTCTGCATATTCCTTTGTCGGGAATGCCAGACTGTTTTGCTTATAGGTGTTAGCTTTTTACGACCGCAAAAACGACTAAAAAACGACTAAATCGGTCGTTTTAGCTAAGTTCTTGTTCGCCTTTTGGTGTTATGTTCTATTGTTGCCGTTGGAAGCTTTGATGATGGCGTTGAGGACGAGTTGGGCTGTACAATCAGGACGAGGTGGCTGTTAGATAGGAGCGTACTCATTAATTCTGAGAACACTAATTATTCTATTCTTCTCACGTAATTCCTCACGTAATCTTGCCCTCAACTTCTTGAAACTCCAATTGGATAGTTGGGATAGGATCCAACTTTGTCTTGATGGCTTCGCTGATGAGTTCTGCATTTTGTTCCGCATTTTCCAGTCCTACAACTTGGTCGTCATCGGTAATGCCAAACACAAGGGTTCCACCTTCGCCATTGGCAAAGGCAGATACACTTTTGGGCCAACTTTTGGGACGCTTGGCTTCTATTTGTTGTTTCTTGTCGTAGGCTGTTGCCTCGCCAATTAATGTATGTATGTCAAATCTCATTCCATTTACTTTTTGTTATTCTACTTGGATGTAAATCTTGTTTTTGGTTGCCATAGCTTATTCTTTTACAAAGATAGTATTTTTCTTTGAGAATACTACAGAAAATCAGTATGATTTTTCATTTTCTTTGCAGAATAACTTTATTTTTAGATAATATTGGTATTTATTGGCTATACAATTAAAGGTGTAATTCACAATTGTGCCAGTTCAAATGGCATAAATTATGTAAAGTATAAATAATGAAGTTATCTTGTTTTAAAATATATATGCTTTTTCTGCAAACAGTAGCAAAACACGTGCAAAAAGACGGAGGATTTCTTAAACTAAAAAATCCTAACCGCTTATAATCAAGTAGTTAGGATTTTCTTCGGTGCGCCTGATAGGCATATTTTTATTTAAACTCATGAAAAATTAAGATATTTATAAGTGCTTGATAATCAGATATAGATGCGCTTTGTGTGTTTCGTAAAGTTTCTTAAAATTTCGTCAGATTATGCTTATGTTGGCAAAATGTTGGCAAAAGTTTTGTATCTTTGCGCAAAAAAATAAAGCTTATGTCAAACTTTGATTTAAAACTTTCTTCTCGAATAGATGAAACCACGCAGCGGAGTGAAATACTTTTGCGTTTTCATTGTGGAAGAAACGTGGACTTTAGAGTAAAGAGTGGAATATACATTCAGCAGAGCCACTTTCGATATTTTGTTAATAGAGAGGCTACAAGGAAATCGGGGATAAATATTCCCGATAAGGTCGTTTCGGCAACAAAGGAAGAAGCTAAAAAGAAAGGCTATAAATTAAAAATGTATGGTGAGGTTGTTATTGCTGAACGTTTGATTACTCCTGATGTGAAGTATGATCAAGAGCAGAATAAACAGCTTATGAACATACAGCAGGCTATCATGGAAGCCTATAAGGAAGAGGAAAATGGGACAATAGATTCCAAATGGCTTGAGAAGGTTGTTTATAAGTTCCATCATCCCGGTAAGAAACTTTCGGCAAAATCTCGTAGGGGTAAAAGACAAAAGTCTATTTATGACCTGGCTGAAGAGTATCTGGAAAAGAAGCGCTTCTCGTATGATCATACCAAAGCCTTCCGGGTGTTGATTCGGGATTGGGCTCGATATGAAGCTTTCAAGAAGAAAGTGATGCAGGAGAAGTTTGCTTGGAATATAGACAAGATGACTCGTAAAGATATTGAAGATTTCGAGGAGTATCTTCGTTATGAGAAGACATTATCGGAGAAATACCCTAAGCAGTTTGAAAGTATTCTTGAAGAGTATCCGGTTGAAATCAACGTGGTGCATACGATGACCAAATTGCAAGACCGTGGAGAGAATACCATTGTGAAACTTAAAAAGAAATTCAAGGCGTTTATGCAATGGTTGTATGAAACGGAGAGAACCACCAATCGCCCTTTCGATGGAATCAAGATAGGAGTGGAGAAGTATGGTACACCTATTTATATAACAAAGGAAGAACGAAATCTTGTGGCTGAAACAGATATTCCTGCAATGTTTGAAAAACTGGATGATGAGGATAAGAAGGCATGTTCAAAACTTCCTTTAAGGACATTGGAAACTCAGCGTGATATATTTGTGTTCCAGTGTTTGGTAGGTTGTCGTGTTGGGGATCTTACGAGATTGACTTCTCAGAACATCACTCAGGGAATCTTGGAATATGTGCCGAGTAAGACGGCCGATGAGGATGCTCCGGTGAAGCCTCGTATTCCGTTAAATCCATGTGCTTTGAAATTGGTGAAGAAATATGAGGGTGTTGATAAGGATGGACGTTTGTTTCCTTTCATCAGTCCACAGAAGTACAATGATGCCATCAAGGCTATCCTGTTGATTTGTGGCATCACAAGAATCGTTCAGGTTCGCAACTCAACGACAGGGGAGAATGAAATGAAACGAATTTGTGATGTTGCCAGTTCTCACATGGCTCGTCGTACTTTCGTTGGTGCAGCTTATAAGGCTGTTCGTGACCCGAATATCGTTGGAAAGATGAGTGGTCATGTTGAGGGAAGTAGGGCATTCAATCGCTATCGCCAGATAGATGATGACATTTTAAAAGAAACAATTAATTGCATTTAGTTATGATAAATTTAGCTAGTAGAAGAAAACGACCTAAAGGTTATGTGTCAATATTTACAAATGTTGATACTTATTATAGTCATGTGTGTACTTTTAAAAATAAAAAAGTGACTGTCGTGACAACGAAAGAAACATGGGAAAAGTTGCAGGAACTTTTTGAGATGTATACAAAGCAAGTGAAGAAGTATAAAAGACACTTTGTAGCATGGGCAATGCGTGATTCCGTTTTTGCAAAATATAAAGAAACGTCTTTGGAGAATTCATATTTGTTTCGTGTTTTTTGTAATGGATTTAATGCAGCATACAAATATTTCTTCTTTGATAATATTTGCCAAATGACATCTGAGAATGCTATCAAAAATCAAATTAAAGCATATCGAAACAGTGCCAGAGTGCCTTCATTGGATTTTGAGCCAAATGAGGATTCTTGTTCAGTTTCAGAATTTGCTGACTATTGTTTCGATTTAGGTCAAATGACTGCAGCATACTATGCTCTTGCAAAATTTAATTTGCTAGAGCAAAAATTTAAGAAAGTAAATAATTTGCATGATTTCCTGAAATTGGACAGTAATTCTGAAAAGAGTGACGATTACATTGAAAAGTTTGTTGATGTAGGTTTGCGTTATATAAAATCGGAAAAGGGTACGAGAGCAAAGCGTGCTGCTGCTTTTATTTATCATCTGAATTTAAAAGATGATATTAAGGTTCGTTTTCCTGAGGATAAAAATACGAAGGCATATAACTATGAGATAATTTCTTTCTTATGGCAGGAAGTTCATGCCGAGGATGTATCTGAGGGGGATTTGAAAGCTAAAGAAAGTTTTGTGAAAGCTGTGCAACGATATTTGAGGACTAATGATGGTAAAACTCTGAAAATCAAGATTGAAGATTTGCAACAGTTTGAAAAACAGTTGATTGAGAGTGGATTATAATAATTAGAAGGTGTTCCTAAAAAATGTTGGGAACACCTTTTTTTCTTTTAATTTGTTCCTGTTTTTAGATAATTTTTTTGAGGAACATAAGATTTCTTTTTTCTTAGATTTTTCTATTGTATTTTTGCAGCGCAATTCGTTTCATTGGCTTTCAAGTAATAATATTTTAGAGACCTCTTGAAATGAAAAATGTATAATTTTAAAGCTATAATAGATTATGAATACAAGTGAAATTTTAAGTAACAACATGAGTCTTGCCATTCTTAATATGGCAGATTTGAAGGAACTCTTTCTGAATTGGCAGGAAGAGATGAATCAGAAATCTCTGAAGGTTGAATCTCCATTGTTGACTCCAGATGAGGTAGCGAGCAAGTATCGTATATCTAAGGTGACGCTATGGCGTTGGGCGAAGGATGGATTGCTCAAACCTGTTAAGATGGGAAGAAAGTCTTTCTATCGTCAGTCGGATATAGAGCGTGTCTTTGATCTTGATAAATAATATGGTATGCTTAAAATCAATTCGCATTCACTGGATGCTCCACCAAAGGAATTGCCTACTTATGTTCTTCGTCTGGAAGTACAGCGAGTCATCGAGCAATATGCTAAGGTATTCCAGTGCCCGAAGGATTTCATCACATCTGCGGTGTATTGTATCGTGGCAACTTTGTGTGGAAAACATGTGACGATTCATGATGGGAAGTATCGAAATCATCCTAATCTATGGATTTGTCATATAGCTCCAAGCGGTTCAAACAAAAGTTCACCAATCAAGGCACTTTTGGAACCTATGCATCAAGAGGATGGTAAACGCTATAGGGATTTTCGTGATAAATATAAGGTCTTCAAAAAGAATGTCGAGGAGGATGAACCTGTATTTAATCAACTGATAGTCTCAGATGTTACTCCTGAAGGCTTGTATCAGGTGCTTGATAGAAGATGTGACTCTCATGATGGACTTCTTTTGTACCGAGATGAAATCAAGGGTTTCATAGATGATATCGGACGTTATCATAATAGTGGTGAGATAAGCAACTATCTTTCCATCTGGGATGGTACCACTTTCTCTGTCACTCGAAAGACTCAAATGCCAATTCGTATAGAACATCCATTTCTTTGCATGATGGGTGGCATCCAGCCAGATGCTTTTGCTGAAGCTTTCAAAAGGAATTTGGCTAGTTTGGGTTATGTGCAGAGGTGGCTGTTTGTGTATCCCGACAATATACCGAAGTCATTTTATTCTGAGGTAGTGTTGGAATCATCCTATGTAGAAGCTTGGAATGAGATCTTCACGAAGCTATTGAAGATGGGGAATATGGAACTGACGCTCAGTGCTGAAGCTAAGCAAGTGTACATAGATTACTATAACGAAACAAAGGCTAGAACGGATGAAAATGATTCGTTCCAGGCATCGATGTTATCGAAATTGTGTATTCATGTATTGAAATGGTGTGCCATTACTCACATCTTGTCTTGCCAAGATGATGCTGGGCCTGGTTGTTATTTTGCTTTGCCATATTCTACAGAGGTGTCAGCAGAAGAAATGAAGTATAGTGTGGAGTGTATGCGCTACTTCGAATATTGTGGAACCAAAGCATTGAATCTTATTACAGGAGGACCGACAGCTAAGAAGATGACGAAAGAACAGTTGATTAAACAGTTGTATTCCCTAGTAGGAGAAGGTAAAATGAATATTACTAAGTTTGCAGAAGGTATTGGTGTTAGCAGGCAATACGTGAGTAGGATAGTCAATAAACAGCCAGAACTTCATGGTTGCGGTTGCGCATCAACGGAAACCCCTTTATATAAAGGAAGTTCAAGCGTAATCCTACCGCAACCTGCTGTAGCAGAATGATAAGCCTCAGATTGAAATATGGTTGCGGTGGGTTGCTGTTCTATCTTGTTGATAATTAGAAATATAGGACGTGTCGCAACTGAAACTATAAAATAAGGTATATCTATGAATATATTTTCAAGGCAAATATCAGTTTACGATGGAGTCACTGATAATGTGGGAAGGGTAATTACCTTGCATGATTTCCTTTTCTCTAAAGAGTATGCAAATGTCATCCAGATGATGCGCTGTATTGCAGATAAGGAGGAACGGGATAAATGGAAGCGGCGACTCCCACAAGCAGCTATTAGTGGTGTGTTTGCTCCAACGAGAGCCGTTGGGTACATAACGCAATATTCGGGGTTGATAAGTATAGATGTAGATTCTAAGGAAAACCCAGATATAAAGAATTGGGAAGAACTCAAAACTCAGTTGGCTGTATTGCCTCAGATTGCTTATTGTTCGCTCAGTGTTAGTGGTAAAGGTATCTTCGCCATTATTCCTTTGCGGTATCCACAAAATCATTTGCAACAGTTTCGACAGTTGCAAATCGACTTTGAAAAAATGGGAATCACCATAGACAAGGCGTGTAGTGATATAACTCGTATGCGTTGCATGAGTTATGATGAGCATCCGCTAATTAACATGAATGCAATCCCATACGAAGGTGTTTATGTGGAACCACCTAGAAAGGTGTTTTATCCTCTTGGTGATTTCAATGGGAATGATGATTTTCTGGCTGTGGAAAAATGCTGTGAGATAATCAGCCGCACCGGAACGGATGTGACAGTTTCCTATGAACAATGGATGAAGGTTGGCTGTTCTCTTGCTACTCTGGGAGAAGATGGCAGACCGTTCTTCCACATCTGTAGTCAACAGAATCAGGATTATAACGAATTGAAGACAGATAAACTGTTTTCTGATTTGTTGAAGCGAAATTACCAAAGTGTTAGTATTGGAACATTTTTTTGGATTTGCCGTCAATATGGTATCCGAATCCATTCATAAAATAAATTTTAGAATTAATGAAAGCAATAACAATTCCAACAAGTCTTTATGTTGCTTTAGCGCAATTGGAAGACAAAGATGCGGGACAGATAGCAAAAGCTATCGCTCGCTATGTAGAAGAGGAAAAGGAACCAGCTTTTTCCAATTCCCTTTTGAAAGCGTTCTTTACGCTTTTTCGTGAACAAATCGATGCTCAACGTAATGCTTATGAGCAGCGTCGTGTTGTTAATACTCAGAATGCTCAACGCAAAGTGAGTAAAAAACGAGTCGTACCGAAGAAGACCGAATCGGTTGTTGAAGAGAAGAAAGAGGAAGTTGTTTCTAACGCTCCAATTCCTTTGCAGCGATTGGTTGATGTCTATCCGAAAATCGGTACTTATACGGGGGAATTTCAAAATGCTTGGGATTCTATGGCGGAGTCTGATAAGCAGCGTGCCATAGATTTTGTTCCAGTTTATTTGAGTCAGTTTCCGGAGCCTTCTGCCCAGTTCTATTTGAATCAATACTTGAAGGCTAAGCCTTGGGACAAGGTAACTGGTTAAAGGGCTGAAAGGGTTGTGGGTAAGCAGAGGTGACGGCATTTCTGTTGCGAGATATGCCGAGGTATTACCTTTGCTGCGCTCGGTATCCTCTGCGTTCTCGCCTCCTTTCTTTGAGAAAGAGCGGAGGATGAAGTCGTTCGCAGGCTCACAACTCTTGATATGAACATTTTAAACGATTAAAGAAATGACAAATAAAAGAAAACAAATATCATTGGAGAATAAACGAAATCATGTGGTAGTTACCAAGGTGACTCAGGGTGAATATTCGAAGATTTGTTTGGCTGCTAAAAGTTGTAATATGACAGTAAGTAGCTTTATTCGTGCTCGTTGTTTTGGGTATAAGCCAAAGAACAAGTTGTCTAATGAAGAGATAAAACTGCTAGGAAATTTGGCGAAATGCCGTATTGATATGGTCAATTTTGCTAATGCTTTGTCGGGGTTAACTAACGAACAAAAGCTTTCTCTCTTTCGTAATTATCGTGTGATGTTTGATTGGTATGAGAGGGTTGTGCCAATAACGAATGCTGTAGTCGACTATTTGCAGTCGGTACAGAAAGTTAATGATTTCCCATCTAGTTCAACTTAAATTAGTAGTTTATGATTGCAAAGGCAAAAGCAATATCACATGGTATCAATGCCATCAGATATATGAGTGGTCAGTCGGAGCACAAGAAACATCCGGAGAAAATATACCATGTATGTAATCAAAATCTTGATGCAGATATGGATGCTTTGGGGATTTGGATGATGATGAACTTGATTTCTGCATCACGAATGGATGTCAAGAATAACGTGATCCGTATCGAGATAAGTCCTTCTGCTGAACATACCAAGGACTTTTCTTTATCTGATTGGAAGAAGCTTTGGAACGATTTTATTGAAGAGTTTGACAAACAGGTAATCTATGACAAAAAGGGTAAGTTGGTATCAGACAAAACTTATCTTGGATGTAGTATGGCTACTGTTTGGCTCCATAAAGATTCTGAGAGCGGTACACCTCATCTTCATGCAGCAGTTAGTAGAATGACAGAATGGGGACAGATGAATAATGATCATGCCATTCATCTTCGTGCCCAACGAGCAGCTGAGATTATTGCTCGAAGATATGGTTGGACTACGGCTTGTGAGATTCGAGACAATAATCTCAGGAAGGTGAGTGAGGATTGTATGGACATCATTAGATTAATGCCGCATTGGTCATGGGATGAATATGCTTATTTGTTGAAAAGAAAAGGATATGATGTGCGTTTGCGTCGTGACAAAGAGGGTATCGTTCGTGGCTATGTTTTGGCGAAAGGTAATGCAAAGTACAAGGCTTCTGAATTGGGGTGTGGACGAAAGTTGACAGCCAAGAATATCGAGACTACCTGGAAATTGCTTCATCCACAGATGAGGAATGTTTCTGCTTCAATGAATAATCCTGGTCATAAGCCCCAGAAGGGTATATCTGCAGGTTTTAAAATTGATGGCTCTGGTATTGGAACTGCCGGGAATTCCACGGCAAAGTTCGTTGATGATAGATATAGCCGAGCTTTCAATTCTTATACGGAAAGAGTTCCTGGGACATCATGTGTAAGTATAAATCTTGATGGCGAAGTCTATGATCGCTTTATTCCGAAAGAGATAGAGGACTATTTTGATACGGAGTTTGATTTTCGTAGTGTAGCTAACTGGAAAATGTTGACGAATCTTGCTACAGCTTATTTTACGATGCTCGCCACTCCCAACATTTCTGTTTCAGGAGGTGGTAGTACTGGCAATGATCAGAAATGGGGACGAGATCCACGTGAAGATGAAATGGAGTGGGCACATCGTTGTGCTCAGGCTGCTATTGCTGCATTGGGAAAACGAGCAAGATATGGAAGACGTAGATAATAATATTATATTTAAATGAAGAAATTTGATACAGATGAACTTCGGGCGCAATTGGATACCTTTTCGCCCGAACAACAGAGAGATATGGATCGTGATTTGCTCAATCAATACATCAATGCGTTTCGTGCATTATCAGGCATAGTTGAGCAAAGTATCCGTAATTACAAGATTATCTCAGAACAAGTAGATGCTTCTACAGCCAAGGTTGGCAAACTCCTTCCTATGTTGAAGGAGGCTAATACAGTTCGAGTGGATGAAAGAATTAAGTCAAGTATAGAGAAGGTTACAGTAAAAATGGGTGATGATGTTGCTGATGCCTTTGGCAAGAAAGTGCGAGCGGTGCTTGATGATGTAAATGAGGCATCAGGTAGAATCTCGATTCCTCTTGATGTTGCTGCGGCATGTATGTTGACTTTGATTTTTACATTTTCGATTTTGGTACTGGTGGTCATTGTGAACATTACAGAAATCCATTCTGGTGTATTATGGATTGTCCTTGGAGGTGGATTCGGAGCAGAGATACTAATTTATTGGCTTGTTTGGTATTTGCATCGTAAAGGATGGGTATAAATAAAGTCTGCATATTCTCTTGACTGAGAATGTGCAGACTATATCTTAGATTGCTGTGAGTTGGCATCTGTTATAATAAAAACCACTGGTCTGGCTTTAGACTTATCCTTAGGTCAGACCATTTTGTATATAGCAAGCAACAAGCTTAGGCATTCTCAATAAGATCTTTTAATGCATAAGTTGTTTCTTGTGCTATCAATTCGTAAATGGGGCATACCCTAAGAATAGACCTTGTCAGTTCTTAGATAGTTGGATGTAGAGATATGATAGTTTACTTTGTATTCAGGGGCTGTACAGTTATGATGGAACACCTGCGACAAAATTATAAGCAAAAATCTTGGTTGGTTTGGATTCTCATTGGTTGCTAATGATGTTTTTCAATGAGTTTTGGCAATCTTGGCACAATCCGTTTTTCATGTAGAAGGTATTCTTGCCATGGGCATCCTGCATCAGGCACTTCGGATCATTCTTCTTGCAATGCGGTAAGCCGCGAGAATGCAGGAACTCATGCGTTGTTACTTTCCAGAGATCATCCTTTCGTTTCAATCGGAAGGTTGAAACCACACAGGCGTCACCAGGCCGGAAACTCAATCCCATGATTCCATAGTTGTAATGGCCGTGGATGGAAGTGGAAATATCCCGATTCGTCAAACCTATCGTTACGATTTCATCATTACCTCCATGCTCTTCATGCAACATT
>URLG01000064.1 GCA_900548535.1 Candidatus Segatella intestinihominis
TAACCATATTGGGTCCTACTGCGAGCGGAAAGACGAGTCTTGCCGCTGCCCTTGCTGACAAGATTGACAGCATGGATGCCTCCTTGTGGGGTGGGGCGACGAAGGGAGCTGAGATTATCAGCGCTGACAGTCGCCAGGTGTATCGTGGCATGGACATTGGTACAGGAAAAGACTTGGCTGATTATACGATCCATGGCAGAGAGATACCTTATCACTTGATAGATATCTGTGAGCCGGGCACGAAGTATAATCTCTTTGAATATCAACAAGATTTTTATGATGCTTATCTCGACATTCAGAAGCGTGGCGCTCTGCCTATCCTCTGTGGTGGAACTGGTCTCTATATCGAGTCGGTGCTCAAGGGCTACCATCTTTCGCCCGTCCCTCAAAACCAGGCGCTTAGAGACTCCTTGGCAGGCAAGAGCTTGGAAGAACTAACCGAGATGCTGAAGGCTCTGAAAGCGAAGACAGGTTCGAATATGCACAATCGCACAGATGTGGATACCGCACAGCGAGCCATCCGAGCCATCGAGATAGAGACCCACAACCTGGAGCATCCGATGCCCGAAAGGGAGTTGCCTGCCGTGGATTCGCTCATCATCGGTGTGAGTATCGACCGAGATGCACGCCGAGAGAAGATATCCCGCCGACTGAAGCAAAGATTGGAGGAAGGTATGGTGGACGAAATCAAGGGCTTGCTGGATAGGGGTATTCCTGTCGAAAACCTCATCTATTATGGTTTGGAATATAAGTATATCACCGAATATGTGATAGGCAAGACCACATACGATGAGATGTTCCGAGGTTTGGAGATAGCCATCCATCAGTTTTCCAAGCGTCAGATGACCTGGTTCAGAGGCATGGAGCGCAGAGGCTTTACTATCCACTGGATAGATGCCTTGCAACCGATGGAAGAGAATGTGAACCAAGTGCTAGAGGCACTTAATTATTAATTCTTAATTAAATAAAGTATTGCCGTGGCAGTAAATGAGAATAAATGGGGACTGCTGTATTGTCCTCGCGGAGGTTGGCGCAGCAACAAGCGCTGGGAGAAGATCAAAAAGGTGCTTCGTGATCAGAAGGTGGATTACGACTTCGTGCAGAGTGAGAACCAGAAGAGCGTGGAGCGACTGGTGAAGATGTTTGTCAACAATGGCTATAAGACGATAGTGATTGTGGGCGGAGACTCTGCGCTCAATGATGCCGTCAACTGCCTGATGCAACTCAATGAGGAGGAGCGCAATGAGGTGGCTCTGGGCGTGATTCCTAATGGACTGATGAATGACTTCGCTCACTTCTGGGGCTTCGACGATAGCAATGTCGAACAGACTGTGGCTTGGCTTAAGCAGCGCAGAATCAGAAAGATAGACCTTGGATGCATCCGATATACCAATAAGAAGGGGGAGAAGTGTCGCCGCTACTTCCTCAACTGCATCAATGTGGGCTTTATCGCCGCCATTATGAACCTGCGCCGACAGACCCATCACTTCTTCGGTTCCCGCACCCTTTCGTTTGTCTTCTCGTTTATCCTTATGATATTCCAGCGACTGGACTACAAGATGCACATCAAGATCAACTCAGATGTTATCAAGCGCAGGGTCATGACCATGTGTATCGGCAATGCCTCGGGCTATGGACAGACTCCGAATGGTGTGCCTTATAACGGACTGCTGGATGTGTCAGTGGTATATCATCCACAGATCACGCAGCTCTTTGAGGGTATCTATCTCTTTGTGAAGGGCAAGTTCTTGAATCATAAGAGTGTTCATCCTTATCGCACCAGAGAGGTGGAGGTGGTGGAAGCCTCCCATGCCTTGATAGGCATTGACGGCAGACTGATGAATACGCCGGTAGGAGAATATAAGGTAACCGTGATACAAGAGGTAATCAACTTCTTGATACCAGAATAAGATGGAGGTAACTCCTTGATGATAAAGAAACAGGGTTAATCGATGGTAGTATCGATTAACCCTGTTCTGATATTGTTTTCAGCTCATCTTCCTTGAGCAGTTTTATCTTTTTCCCTTTCAGACTGATAAGTCCTTCCTGTGCCATCGCCGACAAGGTGCGGATGGCATTGCTGGTAGTCATGCTGGCTATGTTGGCGAGGTCTTCACGGCTCAGGCTGGTGCTGAGGGTCAGACCATCGTCCTCCATGCCGTAAGAATCCTTGAGGAAGAGCAGTGCCTCTGCCAGTCGGGCGCGGATGTGCTTCTGTGTCAAGTTCACCGTGCGGTCGTCCGATTTTCCAATCTCCACGCAGAGATACTTGATGAAGAAGTAAGCGATGTTGTAACTCTTCTGCATAATCTTCATCAGCACAGCCATCGGGAAGTGTGCGATGACACAGTTTTCCAGTGCCATGGCAGCCGTCTTGTAGATTTCCTCGGCAAAGTAAGCCCTGAAGCCGAAGAATTCGATCGGCTTGATGACACGTATAATCTGGGATTTCCCGTTGATGCCCTCCTTGTAGATCTTCACCTTACCCTGAATCAGGCACATGGCATCGGTAGGAGTCCCTTCGTTTTGGTAGATGCTTTCGCCCTTCTTGAACTTTGTGATATGCAAATGCTCCTTCAGAACCGCTAGCTGTTCGCTCTCGATTCCACCCCAAAGTTCAGCAATTTGTTTTGCAATTTTATCCTTATTGTTATCTTTCTTTACAGCCATCTGTATTTAATCGTTTGCTTTTTCTGGCTGCAAAATTACAGAAAATTCTTCAAATAATCGCAGAAAATGGCTAAAAATATGTTATTCAACATAAGAAATGAAGTTTTTCTGAAATTGTCACCACTTTCCTTTGGTCATCCCATAAAAAAGTGTTACCTTTGAAAGCAATTAATTTAGTCAACAAAAATTAAAAACCTTAATATAGATCTATGAGTTATCTAAGATTCGAAAAGGCCCTGATGACTAACTTACAAGAGTCATTGCCTAAAGAGTTGTTACGAACGAACCGCTCCGGCGCTTATTCGTGCTCAACGATTGTAGATTGTAATACGCGAAAATATCACGGATTACTTGTCGTGCCAGTTCCTGAATTGGACGATGAGAATCATGTGCTCTTAAGTTCGCTAGATGTTACAGTGATTCAGCATGGTGCTGAGTTCAATCTGGGCTTGCATAAGTACCAAGGCAACAACTACAGTCCGATGGGCCATAAGTACATTCGTGAGTTTGATTGTGATAAGGTGCCAACAACGCTTTATCGAGTTGGTGGCGTTATCCTCAAGAAGGAAGTGGTGTTCCAGCACTACGAGAATCGTATCTTGATTCGCTATACGCTGGTGGATGGACATTCAGCCACAACCCTACGTTTCCGTCCGTTCTTGGCTTTCCGCAGTGTGCGCCAGTTTACGCATGAGAACAGTACTGCTTCTCGTGACTATTCGGCAGTGGACAATGGAATCAAGACTTGTATGTATGCTGGTTATCCAGACCTCTACATGCAGTTCTCCAAGAAGAACGAGTTTAAGTTCTGCCCAGATTGGTATCGTGGTGTGGAATATCCTAAGGAGCAAGAGAGAGGTTATGCTTCTAACGAAGACCTCTACGTGCCAGGTTATTTCGAGATGGATATCAAGAAAGGGGAGACTATCGTCTTTGCAGCTTCTACATCTGAGATCAAGTCTACGGGATTGAAGAAGTTGTTTGATAAGGAAGTGAATGAGCGTGCTCCACGTGATAATTTCTTCCATTGTTTGGTCAATGCCGCCCATCAGTTCCATCGTCGTGAGAAGAATGATGATCGCTATATCTTGGCTGGTTACCCATGGTTCAAGTGTCGTGCTCGTGATACATTCATCGCTCTGCCTGGTCTTACCCTCTCTATCGAGGAGAATGACTACTTCGACTTGGTGATGAAGACTGCGATGAAGGGCTACCGTGAGTTTATGCAGGAGAAGCCAGTCAGCGTACATATCGCTGAGATAGAACAGCCTGATGTGCCACTTTGGGCTATCTGGTCCTTGCAGCAGTATGCCAAGGAGACCAGCAAGGAAGAGTGCTTGAAGAAGTATGGCAAGTTTATCCAAGAGATCATCCAGTATATTGAGGCCAACAAGCATCCTAATCTCGAACTGAAGGAGAATGGATTGCTCTATACCAATGGCAAGGAGAATGCTGTTACCTGGATGAACTCTACAGCCAACGGTCGCCCAGTGCTACCTCGTACGGGCTATATCGTAGAGTTTAATGCCCTTTGGTATAATGCCCTTTGCTTTGCAGCAGCTTTGGCTGGTGTGCAGGGCGATGAGGCAGAACAGCAGCGCCTTTTGGCTCAGGCTGAGCAGACCAAGCAGTCGTTCCTTGATACCTTCCTCAATGAGTATGGTTATCTCTATGACTACGTGGATGGCAATATGATAGATTGGAGCGTGCGTCCTAACATGATATTCCCAGTGGCATTCGATTATTCTCCATTGTCGCAAGACCAGAAGAAGAAGGTGCTCGATATCTGTACCCGAGAGCTCTTGACTCCTAAGGGATTGCGCTCACTCTCACCTAAGAGTGGTGGCTATAACCCAATCTATGTGGGTCCGCAGACCCAGCGCGACTATGCTTACCATCAGGGTACCGCATGGCCATGGCTTGGCGGATTCTATATGGAGGCAAGCTTGAAACTCTACAAGCGCACCCGCCTGAGCTTCATCGAACGACAGATGGTGGGCTACGAGGACGAGATGTCATACCATTGCCTGGGCACCATCAGCGAGCTCTTCGATGGCAACCCTCCGTTTACTGGTCGTGGCGCCACCTCATTTGCCATGAACGTGGCAGAGATATTGCGTGCGCTCGAATTACTAGAAAAGTATCAATATTAATAATAGGAGGACTGCTATATGAAAGTATTAATGTTTGGATGGGAGTATCCTCCTCACGTATTTGGTGGCTTGGCTACTGCCAACTTTGGTATCTCCCAAGGACTTCATGCCCAGGGTGATGTTGATATTACGCTTTGTTTGCCTCATCCTTTTGGCGATGAGGACCGAAGTGCCTGCAAGATTGTGGCTATGAACAGTGTGCCTATCGCTTGGCGCGACGTAGATTATGACTACGTGCAGCACCGTGTGGGCAACATCATGGACCCTAATGATTATTTCCGTTATCGTGACCACATCTATGCTGACTTCAACTATATGAACGTGAATGACCTCGGCTGTATGGACTTTGCCGGTGGTTATCCATCTAATCTTCATGATGAGATCAACAACTATAGCATCATCGCTGGCGTTGTGGCTCGCTCAGAAGACTTTGATATTATCCATGCTCACGACTGGCTTACCTTCCCTGCCGGCATCCATGCCAAGCGAGTAAGCGGCAAGCCATTGTGCATCCACGTACATGCCACCGACTTCGACCGAAGCCGTGGCAAGGTGAACCCTACGGTGTATGCCATCGAGAAGGATGGTATGGACAATGCCGACTGCATCATGTGTGTATCTGAGTTGACCCGCCAGACGGTCATCAACCAGTATCACCAGGACCCACGCAAGTGTTTCGCCATGCACAATGCCGTATACCCACTGAAGCAGGAGTGGCAAGACATCCCACGCCCTAATCATAAGGGTAAGGAGAAGGTCGTAACCTTCCTGGGCCGTCTCACTATGCAGAAGGGACCTGAGTATTTCGTAGAGGCTGCCAACATGGTATTGCATCGCACCCGCAATGTGCGTTTCTGTATGGCAGGTTCGGGCGATATGATGGACCAGATGATCTATCTCGCAGCCGAAAGAGGCATTGCCGACCGTTTCCACTTCCCGGGTTTCATGCGTGGCAAGCAGGTGTATGAGTGCTTGAAGGATAGTGATGTATATGTGATGCCATCCGTGAGTGAGCCTTTTGGTATCTCTCCTCTGGAGGCGATGCAGTGTGGCACGCCTACCATCATCTCTAAGCAGAGCGGTTGTGGAGAAATCCTGACCAACTGCATCAAGGTGGATTACTGGGACATCCATGCCCTTGCCGATGCCATCTATAGCATCTGCCACAATGAGAGTCTATTCGATTATCTCTCTGTGGAAGGCAAGAAGGAGGTAGATCAGATAACCTGGGAGAAGGTGGGTGCCCGCATCAAGGACCTGTACCTCAAGACCCTGGGATGGAAGTAATGAATAATTAAGAATTAATAATTAAGAATTATGAAGACAATTTGTTTATATTTTGAGATACATCAGATCACTCATCTCAAGCGCTACCGCTTCTTCGACATCGGTACCGATCATTATTACTATGATGACTATGAGAATGAGCGTACCATCAATGATATTGCTGAGCGTTCCTATATGCCAGCCCTGAATGCCCTTCAGGAGATGATAGAGAAGAATGGCAAGTACTTCAAGGTAGCCTTTTCTCTCTCAGGTGTGGGGATGGAGCAGTTGGAGCTGCATGCTCCTCAGGTTTTGGAGAAGTTGCAGGAACTCAACAACACTGGTTGCGTGGAGTTCCTCGCCGAGCCTTATTCTCATGGCTTGGCATCACTCATCAATGAGGATAGCTTCAAGGCTGAGGTGAAGCGCCAGTGCACCAAGATAGAGGAGTACTTTGGCAAGAAGCCTACTGTGCTCCGCAACTCTTCGCTCATCTATAGCGATGAGATAGGTAATGAGGTAGCCAACATGGGCTTCGAAGGTATGCTTACCGAGGGAGCCAAGCACGTATTGGGCTGGAAGTCTCCTCACTATGTATACCATTGCGCCATAAACCCTAAGTTGAAGCTCTTGCTGCGCGATGTACGTCTGAGCGATGATGTATCTCTCCGTTTCAACAATAGCGACTGGGATGGCTATCCACTCTTCGCCGACAACTATATGAACGAGATAGCTGCCTTCCCAGAGGAGGAGCAGGTTATCAACATCTTCATGGAGTTGTCAGCCCTGGGTATTGCTCAGCCATTGTCTAGCAACATCTTGGAGTTCCTCAAGGCATGGCCAGAGTGCGCTAAGCAGCGTGGCATCACCTTCTCTACTCCTAGCGAGATATGCAAGAAGATGAAGTCTGTGGGCGAGATCAACGTGCCAGATACCCTGAGTTGGGTAGACGAGGAGCGTGACGTAAGCTCATGGCTCGGTAACCCTATGCAGCGTGAGGCATTCAATAAGCTCTATAGCGTAGCCGACCGTGTGCGTATCGCCAACGACCCACGTATCAATCAGGACTGGGATTACTTGCAGGCTAGCAACAACTTCCGCTTCATGACCACCAAGCCAAGCAATGTAGGTTTGGATCGTGGCATCTACTCAAGTCCATTCGATGCCTTCACCAACTATATGAACATCCTTGGCGACTTCATCACCCGTGTCAATGACCTCTATCCATCAGATGTGGACAACGATCAGTTGGAGAGCCTCCTCACCACCATCAAGAATCAGGATGAGGAAATCGAGATGAAGGACAAGGAGATTGTTCGCTTGCAGGCTAAGATCGAGAAGATCGAGAAGGAAGCAGAGAAGCTGCGTGGTGAGAAAAAGCCAGCTGCTAAGGCTACAGCGGCTAAAAAAACAGCTACAGCAGCCAAGAAGGCTCCTGCTGCAAAGAAACCTGCCGCTAAGAAGGCTCCTGCCAAGAAAGTAGCAGAAAAGCCAGCAGAGGCTCCTGCTGAGCCAAAAGCATGATAGAATTTTAGATTACTCATATCATTACTCTCCCCGTTGGTCAAGCGATTTGACTAGCGGGGATTTTTTGGGGGTAAGAAAAAAGGCCGTGCCCAAGGATTTGACTCCTATCGGGCACAGCCTTTGTTGCGAATTTATACTTGAATAGAGAATATTACTTGTCTTTGTAATGACCTTCAACTTCTAAGACATATACACGAATCTCTTCATCATAAATATCGTAGATGATTCTGTCTCTGCCAGCTATATGTCTTGAATAGGTGACATCGTTCCCGCCAATTAATGGCTCGGGATGTCCTATTCCTGTTCGTGGATGCTCAATAATGTCATCCAATAATTTGCTAAGTTTCTTGTATCTGTTTGGATTTGATTTCTTATATTTAGCAATTATTTTCAAGGCATCCTTATCAAAGCCGATTTTGTAGATCATAATGAATCGAGTAGGGAATGCAACTCTTCCTTGGTGTTGCAAGAAATATAATTCCCATTTTGATAGTTCTCGCGTGCCTGATTGATTCTTACTTGGAGCTCAGGCGAAATAGCCTTGGTTTCTTTATGCTCAGAATGTTGGATTACATCCATGAGGATATGTTCCACAAAGCTATTTAAGCTTTGATGGCTTTCCTTAGCTTTTTCTTTTAGTGAATTGAGCAAGGAACTGTCAAGTTGGAACGATGTTGGTGTTCTTAATGTTGCAGCTTCCATATTTTCATTTATTAATTATACAATTTTGATTGCAAAGGTACACTTTTTCTTTGTAACTTCCAAAGAAATAAGGAGAAAATGTATGGGATAACCAGAAAAAAGGCCGTGCCCAAGGATTTGACTCCTATCGGGCACAGCCTTTAATTATAGATAAATGTATGTTCTGGTTCTTTTTTTTGAACAATCATTTTAATTCATTTTAGTAACCAGGGTTCTGATCTTCTAATGTCAACTGATCGTTGGCATCGATAGCTGCTTGTGGAATAGGGCGGAGGAGTTTCTGACCAATTGCTCTCTGTGCATCGCCTTCCAAAACAGGATTGTACTTGTTGCAACGCTCTACCAATGTCTTGGTTCTGCGGAGATCCATCCAGCGAGCTTCATTACCGAAGTTCTCACAAGCGTTCTCGTCCAAGATGTTGTCGATGGTCACTGTACCTGTCAAGGCAGGGAGCCCAGCGCGCTGGTGAACCTCGTTCAGTCTAGCCAAAGCCTTGGCATTATCGCCTGCCTTCATGTAAGCCTCTGCTGCTACGAGATACATCTCTGGTAATGTGATGATATGGATGTCACGATAGCAAGTGTTGCTCTGATTTGAGGCAGTCTGGCTGTCATCAAACTTCTTGCATGGGCTAGAAGCAGCTACTTTCTCCTGATTCTTGTAGTACTCAACGTCTTCACCGTTCATTTCTTGGGCTTCCTTGGTGTCTTTGTCCATAGGAATGCGGTAAGCTTTGGCTCTGTTGGTTGGGTCTTGAGCTTTCCAAGCTGCAAAGTCGGCATCTGTCTCATACCATGCAGAGTAGTAACGAACTACAGGGTAACCCATCAGGCTTTCGCCATTCTTGTACCAAGTCCAGTAACCAGTACCTGCTGCATTTCCCTTGTTCATATCTGGAGTTTCCTTCATGAAGGTGGCATCGTAGCGCACGTCGCCCTTTTGGAAGCAATGCAAGCTGTAAAGGGTAGGGACATAGCTGGAAGTGGTAGCCTTGATAGGATCCTCTGCACCACCCAGATAGTTGGTGAAGTAGGTGCTCCAACCTGTACCGCCAGAAGTGGTGTTGTTGGCTGTAGCCAAGTCATATTCTACATCCCAAAGGAACTCTTCGTTGTCATCGCCAGAACCATCTGCCTTCCAGAGCTGAGCGAATGGAGTTGTCAACTTGCGGTTGTTGATCACCTCGTCAGCCAAGGAAGCTGCCTTTGAAAAATATTCATCTTTGTTTAAGTCCCATGCTGCTGAAAGATAAGTCTTGGCGAGGATAGCCTTGGCGGTCTCCTGGCTGATGCGGCCACCACCTTGGCTAGCTGTAGAAGCCTTCAAACTGCCGTCCTTGATCACGCTCTCCAGCTCTGTGATGATATAGGTATATACATCTTCTACTGATGACTTAGGATAACCAGTGGCTGAAGTTGTGATGAAATCCTTCATCAATGGCACACCGCCAAAGTTGTTTACCAAGAGATAATACTCGTAGGCTGCCAATACTCTAGCCTCGTCGACCAGTTGCTTTTTCAAAGCCTCGTCTATGTTGGCTGTTTGTGCATAGTAAGGCACTGCGTATGCAGAGCGAATACCCTTATACAGATAAGTATAGAGATTCTGGATATCTGTATTCTCAGGTGTCAGCGTCTCATAACCATTCAGAGGCTCATTCATCTTGTTACGTCCATCTGCATACATATCTGTACCTGCAGAGAAGCAGCTGGTGAATAGAGGAGCTGCATAGATATTCTGTAAACGCTGGTAGGCAGTGTTTACAAGGTTGTTGAAACCTTCTTTGGTTGAGAATGATTCCTTGTCGCTAACATTGCTCTTGTTGCGCACATCTAAGAAATCACTGCAACTTGTCATGCCGCTCAAGCAACATGCCGCAAGAGCCACACTATATAGTATTTTTTTCATAATTGTTTTCTTTTTTGTAAGGATTAGAACTTAAGATTTACACCAAACTGGTAAGTTACAGAAGATGGACCACCATTCTGGAGATTCTGCGATGCCCACTCAGGGTCGAAGCCCTTATAGTTGGTGAAGCAGAATGGGTTCAATACGTTCATGTAGACACGGAGGTTGCGAACGCCAATCTTGTTGACTACAGACTTTGGCAATGTGTAACCCAAAGTGATGTTCTTAACCTTGGTGAATGAAGTCTTCTGATACTGGAAGCCTTCGCCCTTAGCAGAACCCTTGTCACCGAAGTAACCACCCATGGATGTATCACTGTTGTTTGGATATGGCAATGTTCCATAGTGAGTCTCGGTAGCTGTGGTAATCTCGCCAGTAGCGTGGTCGATGATAGGTGCTCCCTTTGGAATGTAGTAGTCAAATGCCATGTGAGCATTACCACGGTCGCTATACTTCATGTACTTCTCGTGGAAGTAGCTGCGAGACCAGAAGCCAGACTTGGTGTAGAACATGATGCTGAAGTCGAAGCCCTTGAAATAAACATTGGTAGAGAGACTACCTGTCCAGCGTGGGTCGGTGCAACCATAGATCTGCTTATCGTTGTCATCGATGGTTCCATCATTGTTCCAGTCGTTGACTGCCACCTGACCTTCATACCACTTGTACTTAGCACCATATTTCTTATAGAACTCTTCCAAGGTGTAGTGGATGTTGCCATCCTTGGTGTGCATGGTTACGCCCTTGTCGGTGATAACGTCGGTGTGAGTGTAGTCACGAAGCACGTTCAATGGCTCGCCAATGAACCAGTTGTTAGCTACCTCATCTACCTTGCCATTGCTCAACTCCTTGATCTTGTTCCAGTTGCGAGCGAAGTTTACGTTTACGCTCCAAGAGAAGTCTTTCTTGTTGAAGATGTTGAACTGCATGCCAAGCTCGATACCTCTGTTCTGTACAGAACCTACATTGAAGGTAGAAGTCTTCTCTCCAGTCTCCAAAGGCACTGAGCGTGACATAATCTGACCATCAGACAAGCGGTTGTAGAAGTCGGCAGTCAAGTTGATGCGGTTCTTCAAGAAGCTCAAGTCGAGACCGAGGTCAAACTCTTTTACTTTCTCCCAGATGAGGGCAGTGTTGATCAAACCGTTAGGGTAGAATCCCTGCTGCTCCTTGCCATCAATGGCAACATATACAGGACCGTCGGCAGAACCAACTGTTACGTAATCGCCTACGTTGTTATTACCCGTAACACCGTAAGAAGCACGAATCTTTGCATTGTCGAGCCAAGAGCTGAACTGCTTCATCCAAGCCTCGTCAGAGATACGCCATGCTGCGGCTACAGAAGGGAACCAACCCCAACGGTTGCCGTCGGCGAAGCGAGAACTACCATCTGCACGGAGGGTAGCAGTAGCCATGTAGCGACCTTTATAAGAGTAGTTGGCACGGAAGGCGAATGACTCCAATGCAGACTCAGTGAATGAGCTTGCAAGGTTCTTATCGCCACTGGCTGTACCCAAGTTGTGATAAGTCATGCGGTCGTTAGCGACACCCTTAGCCTCCTCATATTGATATTCTGTATTTGACTTGTAGAGAGAGAACAATGCCATCGCTCCGATGGTGTGGTCACCAAAGGTACGGTTGTAGTCGAACTGGTTATCCCAAGTCCAGTCTGTACGAGTGGTGTTGCCAACTGATGCAAAGTTGGTCTTGTTCTTCTGATAGTAAGTAGAACCTACGTCATTTTTCTCATTGATACCTGTAGCATAGAAGATGCCTTGGCGCTTGTGAGAGTAGTTAGGAGAGAAGGTGGAAGTAAACTTCAATCCCTTGACGATATTGGCACGCAAGTAGATGTTACCCATCAAGCGATACTGCTTGGTCTGGTTGGTAAAGTTGCCATCATACAAGTCAATCAATGGGTTGTATGTAGAGGTGAACTGAGCGTCAGACTCAAATGCAGCCTTGGCACCTGGGTTAGGGATGAAGTTGCCTTCAGCATCTGTAGGAGATACGAATGGGTTGAAATAGAAGGCGTTGACGTATGGAGAGAATGTACCATCTGTACAAACGTCTTCTGTGTGGCTCAAGGACATATTGACAGAGAAACCTGCCTCAAATACCTTAGAGAGCTTGGCATCCATAGCACCCTTGATATTGAAACGTTCATAGTTGTTGTCTTTGAATACGTTTTCCTCGCCCTGATAGCCAAGACCTACACGGTAATTCACCTTTTCTGTAGCACCTGATGCACTGACAAAGTGATTCTGCTGAGCAGCAGTACGGGTAACTAGCTTCTTCCAGTCATAGCCATTGAAGCTATGATCCATCATCAACTCATAGAGCTTGGAATCCTTGTAGTTGGCAGCACCCTTTCGAGCCAAAAAGGCAGCATTGGCATTAGAGTTAGTTATTTCATAGTGTGGATGACCAGAAGCATCTACACCCTTGCGGCTAGAGCCATCGAATGTTTTGTCTGTCAAAGTAGTGTAGCGGGCGAAACGATAGTCCATAAACTCATTGGCATCCATGAACTCTGGCATACGAGCAAGTTTTCTTACACCATAGTATCCATCGTAGGAAATAGTAGCCTTTTGCGCCTTGTCAGCTCCCTTACTTCCCTTGGTGGTAATCATAATGACACCGGCAGAAGCACGAGAACCATAGATAGCGGTAGAAGAAGCATCCTTCAAAACATCGATACGGTCGATGTCGTCAGGGTTGAGGAAGTCCATGTTGTCGCAAACCACGCCATCAATAACATACAAAGGCTCGGCTTGCTTATTGATAGAAGCCTGTCCACGTACCTGGATATTGAATCCTGCACCTGCACGGCTACTAGACTGAGTGATATTGACACCAGGCACGCTACCTTGCAAAGACTCAGCAAGGTTGGTAGTACCACGAGCGGCAATCTTATCGGAATTTACAGATGAGATAGAACCAGTTACGTCACGCTTGCGCATAGTTCCATAACCTACTACAACTACCTCATCGAGAGCGGCGTTATCGTCTTCCAAAACAATGTTCCAAGACTTTTGCCCCCCCACTTTTACTTTCTTAGGTTTGCAGCCAATATAGCTGAATGTTAAGACTGTGTTAGGGTTTGCGTGCTCGATAGTAAAGTTACCATCGAGGTCAGTGATACCACCCGCCTTACCATTTTGGTCGGTGATGGTTACACCAATCATAGGATCGCCGTTAGCGTCCTTGACTGTACCCTTGATTGTTTGCTGCGCAAAGGCACCCAAACAAATCGATCCCAATGCAAGTGCCATGCTGGCACGTTTCATTTGTTGATACATAATGATGTTGTTTTTTGGTTTTATAATCTTGTTTATTAAGTAATTTGGTCTTTTGAATTTACTAGCGATTGTATCGTTTTCTATTGTTAAGATCTTGTTTACGCTGACAAAGGTAACAAAAAATAATTTAAGTCTTTTACGAAAGTTGAAAAAAATCAGCGTAAACGTTTACTTTAGTGTAAAAATGACAATATGGGTGGGTTAGGGCTTATAAAGTGTTAGTAGAGGCAGTAAAAAGTTCCTCCCGAGGGCACTTGAGTGCCACGCTTACGGAACAAAGGTGCCCTCGGGAGGAACAAAAAACTTCTTCGGGGAGGTTACGCTTTTTCTTTGTAACTTCCAAAGAAAAGGGGAGAAAATGTAATGGGGGAGAAGAAAAAAGTGCAATGCTCGGAGGGAGCATTGCACTTTATATTTTGTTTGTGTTTTATTGTACAACCCAGCGTGGGTCACCAAGTTCGCCAAACTTGCTTTGGTACTTGTCTTGTACAGTGAAGTCGCCAGTGGATGGTGAAACCCAGAGATCTGAAGATGAAATCTCGGCAGCGTCACCAATCTGTAAGTTACTCTTCCATGCATATTCATTTGTGTAGAATACAGAAACGAATGGCGCATTCTTGTAACTTGTGGCTGTAGCGTTCTCCACAGCTGCGCTCTGACCAATCAGCGTGTAACTGAAGTTAGGAACGATATTAGCATTCTTATTTGTATCAATCAGATACTTTCCGCCCACAACTGCGTCATACAATGTGCAGTGATCTACATTCACCTTTGTTATGCTGTTGGCTACAGCAATCATAGGACCTGCAGAGAGGTTGGCGATGGTAGAGTTGGTGAGGTTTACTTCTCCCAACTGTGCCTCTGGAGCATCTTTACCTGCTGCCAACATACCATAAGAACCGATCTTATTGATTAAGCAGTTGTTGAAGTTGATGCTACCGATGGCAGGTTTTTTTCCCTTCTGCAGACGGATGATACCACGGGTATTCTTGATATTACACTTGTCGAA
>URLG01000065.1 GCA_900548535.1 Candidatus Segatella intestinihominis
AAGATAGGTGAAAAATCTGACATGGCAAAATCCTGAGCAACTTTTTGTTGCTCAGATACTTATAAATAAAGTTAAATCAAAGTGTTGCGGAATTAAGGGTATTTTATATTTTTCTTCCATACTTATCTTTTTTGCCGCAAATTTACGATTATTTTCTTAAATCACCAAAATATATTATACAATAATGTGATTTTCTCTAATCTTTTTAGTAATTTTGCCTTATAATTAAGTCTTGTTTCGTATGATAGGATATGGTGAGAATATCGGCTCAGGTTTTCCAAGCATATTGAAGGTTTGGAAAGAGGAGCGATGGGCAGAGCCGGAACTTACAGAGCGACAAGATTTGAATGAGGTTCATTTGATGTTGAAGATAGATATGCATAGTCAATCGTCCGATAACTTGGAATCGTCCAGTATTTCGTCCGATAAATCGTCTGGAAAAGGTCCAGAAACGACCAGAACGTCCAGAAAAATATCTGCTAAACAGCAGGCAATATTGGCTTATCTTAGAGACAACCCTTTATATTTTTAATTCTTTTTTTGCCAAAGTCGCCACGGTATCAATCAAATCCTTTGCAGGCTCAACTAATGGTAAGACTTCTGAAGCCATGTCCATAACATGGCGGTCTTCATAGTCGCCAGTTAGACGTAATGAAAATAATTGGTTGAAAGTTCTGCCATGTTTTTTGTCAATAATATTGTTTTTAAGAAAAGCTTTGCCAAACATTTGTATGACCCCATTATGTGTGCTTGCCTCATATTTGTATGAGATAAGCAAAGCTGAGACTGCATAATAAGCTGCATAGTATAAACGATTTGCTGCCGTTTCTCCAAATCCGCTATTGATGGCTCCTTTGGCTTCGTGATATGTACGGTAAGCTTTCTCTAATCTGTATTTTACGATTTCCAATCTGTCGGAATCGGTAAGTTGTCCTTTTGTCATATAGCAATACCCTCCCTTGTTACGTTGTGATTAAACAATGTATAATGATTGGCATCCCATTCTTTTTGTGAGAACAAGATAGGGTTGATAATTTCGTCAATATCCCAACCTAATTCTCTTAAAGGATAAGAATACTTGTCATAGTCTTGCAGGGTAATCTTGGGCTTGTTGAGAAGAATCAATACGTCCCAATCGCTCCCTTCATACTCTGTACCTCTGGCACGAGAACCGAAAAGAATAGCTTTTGCCTGAGGGTCAATCTCATGCAATTTGTTGTGCATCGCTTCTATGATTTGCTTCTTGTCCATAATCTTATTATTTGTATTTTGCCGCAAATTTACGATTATTTTCTTAAATCTCCAAATTTATTTATATAATTGTGTGTTTACTTGTTATTTTTTCCTTGTATTAAGGAATGGATTTAGTAACAGCATTCTCTGATTAAGTCTTAAACTTTGTCATTTTGCATCAAAATTATTTCGGATTCTCAAATATTCTTTGTATCTTTGCAATCGAATAGGGAGCGAGGGTTTGCGCCTTTGCCGCCCGATAAACAGAATGTATAACAATTAAATAATAAAATAAGAAACAGAAAGAACAATTTTATAGACATATAATGTATTAATATACAAAGCGTTTACAAAATTCGGAATACTCTCGAAATTTGGCGATTTAAAGACGTATTTCCTACTTAGAATAAGTGAATGCCTGCGCTATAGCGTGGGCTGAACTTATCTGTAGGAATGGGCCACGCCAAATGCCCGAGAGTTAGATAAGGGAAGCCTACGCTTCTTTTGTATCTATCTCTCGGGCATTTTGTGTTAGCCCATTCTATGAATGAAGTTCAACGCTCATTTTTTTTCTATGGCGACGATGAAACAGGAAATCCCTTATTCATCTGCGCAACTCTTGTATTATGCCTGGCAGTTGTCACGCAATAGGGGCGGTGCAGATGATGATAAGTTGACGGGTGTCTTGTCGGAGGCACGTGTCGATCTGAACCCCCATCAGGTGATGGCGGCTCTTTTTGCATTCCAATCTCCTTTCTCCAAAGGTGTAATCCTTGCCGACGAGGTGGGATTGGGAAAAACGATAGAGGCTGGTATTGTTATCAGCCAGTTTTGGGCTGAACGTAAGCGTCGTATCCTCATCGTTGCTCCAGCTACCCTTCGCCGACAGTGGAGCATGGAGCTGGAGGAAAAGTTCTTTCTGGATTCTTTTATTCTCGAAAAGAAAAAGGGGATTTCTTTAGACCATCTTTCCGATGGCAAGCAAATCTATATCTGTTCTTATCAGTTTGCTTCCAGACAAGCCGAAATCTTGTCGCGCACTCATTGGGACCTGGTGGTTTATGATGAGGCTCATAAACTGCGCAATGTTTATAAGTCAACCCCTTCGATGGCTTCCCGTCTGAAATCCGCTTTTTCTGATAGTCATAAACTCCTCCTTACCGCCACTCCGCTCCAGAATAACATTGAGGAATTATATGGTCTGGTAAGTATCATCGATGACCATTACTTTGGTGACTTGAAGAGTTTCAAGGCTCAGTATTGCTATAGTAACAAAAACGATGATATTGCTTTTGGTGATCTTCGCAGGCGTCTTCGTCCCATCGTGCATCGCACGCTTCGCAAACAGGTTACGGAGTATGTAAAATATACTTCCCGTATCCCGATGGCGCAGGAATATTATCCTGCCGTTGAAGAGCAGAAACTCTATAATCAAATCAGCGAGTATCTTCGCCGTGATGATACTTACGGATTACCAACCAGTCAACGTCAGTTGATTACGCTGATATTCCGCAAACTCATGTCTTCCTCAACCTTTGCCATCGGCTATACGCTCAAAACGCTTATCGATCGTTTGCAGACCAAGATTGCTCCATATTCTGCCGATAAACCGCAAGGCTGGTATGGAGAACATGGAGAAATTGCCATGGTTGCCGAGGATATGTTGGGTGATGATTGGGATGAATGGAATGAGCAGGATGAGAACGAACAGGAAGGAGAAATCCTTACTTCCGATGAGATAGAAGGTATCAAGGATGAAATCAAGGAACTCCAACGTCTATATGATCTAGCCAATAGTATCAGTAGCAATAAAAAAGGTGATTGCCTCTTGTCGGCACTCCATACCGGCTTTCAGAAGATGGAAGAGTTGGGAGCCAACCGTAAAGCATTGATATTCACGGAAAGTACCCGTACCCAGCTCTATCTGAAACAGCTTTTAGAGGAGAATGGTTATATGGGCAAGATAGTCCACTTCAATGGTTCCAACAATGATGAAACTTCCCGGAAGATATATAAGGCATGGAAAGAGCGGAATATAGGCACATCAGCCTTTACCCCTTCTTTGTCGGCAAACAAACGCCAGGCTATTGTAGATTATTTCAGAGACGAAGCCGAAATCATGATTGCTACCGAGGCGGCATCCGAAGGTATCAACCTTCAGTTTTGTTCACTTATCGTGAATTACGATTTGCCGTGGAATCCTCAGCGGGTGGAACAGCGCATAGGTAGATGCCATCGTTATGGACAGAAGAATGATGTGGTGGTGTTCAATTTCATCAATAAGGCAAATGCAGCTGATGTGCGTGTGTTCCAACTGCTTTCTGAGAAATTCCATCTCTTTGATGGTGTCTTCGGTTCCAGTGATGAGGTGCTGGGCAGCATCGAGTCGGGTGTTGACTTTGAGAAGCGGATGCTCAACATCTATCAGCAGTGCCGTACTCCTGAAGAAATCAATGCAGCCTTCGACCAGATTCAGCAAGAGATGGATGCAAGTATCAAGGCAACGATGCAAGATACCCGCAAGCAACTGCTTGAAAACTTTGATGAGGATGTGGTGGGATTGCTGAAGATTCGCCAAGGCAAGGATATGGGAAATCTGAATAAGTTCCATCGCTGGCTTTGGACAATAACCATTGCTACGCTTGGTAAGGAGAATGTAGAAGTGGTAGATGAAACCAATCTCGTCTTTCGCTTGAAGCACAATCCTTATTCTGATGTGGCAGCAGAATGTGGCATGTATCAGATAACGACGCTCCAATCGCAATACATCAATTATCGTTTGTCGCATCCTTTGGCTCAAAAGGTCATTGCTTTGTGTAAGCAGAATATACAAAGCCAGCAGAATCTCCTCTTCGATTATAGCCTATATCGTTATAAGGTGGCAGATATAGAACAATGTGCTTATGAAAGTGGATGGCTACAGGCTCATCTTGTTTCTTTTATATCCGAAGGACAACAGGAACAGCACATTGTGCTGACGGCACTTGCGGAAGATGGAACGGCTTTGGGTCAGGAGTTTGCTGAAAAACTATTGAATATTCCAACGATAAGTACCGGAAATGTTCGTGTGCAGGAGGAAGCAAGCCAGAAGCTAGCTTCCCTGTATGATAACCGGCGAGCAGCCTTGACCGTTCAGATAGAAGAACGAAACAAGGCTTTGCTTGATGCTGAAATTCAGCATATCGAGAAATGGGCAGAAGACCAGCAGCTCACTTTGGAGAATGAACTGAAAGACATCAAGGCAAAAATCAAGGAGAAGAAAAGACTTTTGAGTCGTTCGGAGAATGCACAGCAAACATTGACCCTGGAAAAGGATTTGAATACCCTTGCTCGTCAGCAGAAGCGTAAGCGAGCCGAAATCTTTAATCAGGAAGATGAGATAGAGGAGAAGCGAGACGGAATGATAGACAAAGTGAAGGCATTTATCCAGCAGCATATTACGGAAGAAGAACTCTTCTGCGTGCATTGGGCATTAAAGAAATGAATCGGAATCAAAGCAAGATAATATAACCAAGTAATATAAACAATGACACAATACGAACAGAAATTTAGAGATATACTTGCAGAAATACTGCAACTCGACCAAGCCGAACTCGACTTTGGTATATATCGCATTATGAATCAGAAGCGTAAGGATATCGAGGCGTTCTTGAACAATCGCCTTGTTCCTGAAGTTACAAAGATTTTGAAGGCTCAAACTGCTGCAGGAACTGATATTTCTGCCATGGAGAATGAGGTGTTTTCTCATTTGGCTAAATTCTTTAGCCGTTATTATGAGAGTGGCGATTTTATCTCTAAGCGTCGCTATAAGGACGATGCCTATGCCATTCCTTATAGCGGTGAGGAAGTGAAATTGTATTGGGCAAATGCCGACCAGTATTACATCAAGACTTCTGAGTATTTCAAGAATTACTCGTTCGTGTTGCCGACCAGCCGTCGTAAGGTACACTTTGTTCTTCGTGATGCGGATACAGAGCAGAACAACAACAAGGCAGCCAACAATATGGAGCGCCGTTTCCAACTTTGTGAAGAGGACTGTATCGCAGAGGAAGATGGTGAGCTAAACATCTTCTTTACTTATGAGTTGATGCCGAAGACTACCAAGCAGGATGCACTTATCAAGGATGCTGAGGCTAAGATTGTTTCTTCGTTTGCAGAAGGAAAATATGCCGACTTTGCAGAGTTGGTCAATGAAAAGATGCCAACAGAAAAGAATAAGGAACGCACTTTGCTGATGAAGCATCTGCAAGACTATACGGCAAAGAACAATTTTGATTATTTCATCCACAAAGACCTGGGCGGTTTCCTTCGTAGAGAACTTGATTTCTATATCAAAAACGAGGTAATGTTTTTGGATGATTTGGATGCCACTCATATCATGGAGCATTTGGCACAAGTGAAAGCCATCAAGTTGGTAGGAGAGAAGATTATCACTTTCCTTGCCCAGCTCGAAGACTTCCAAAAGAAGTTGTGGCTCAAGAAAAAGTTTGTAGTCGGTTGTGATTATTGTATCACACTCGACCGAATTCCTCGTACCCTTTACCCAGAGATTATTGCTAATGATGAGCAGCGTAAAGAATGGGTTCGCCTCTTTGCCATCGATGAAATCAAAGGGGATATGATGACCGGGGGCTATAGTGAGCCATTAACAGAAAAGTTCCTGGAAGACAATCCGTTCCTTGTGCTTGACACCAAGTTCTTTAGTGCCGAGTTCAAGCATAAACTCGTGGGAAGTATGGAGAAAGTAGATGAGGAGTGTAATGGATTGCTGATTAATAGTGATAATTATCAAGCATTAAACTTATTGGCAAAAAAATATAGAAAGAGAATTGACGGTATTTATTCTGACCCTCCTTATAATACTGGCTCTGATGGCTTTTTGTATAAAGATGGCTACCCTCATAGCTCATGGTTGTCTATGATGAATGATAGATTGGAGTGGACAAACAGTATGGTTAAGGAAGAAGCTCCAACCTTTATTAGTTTGAATTCAAATGAGTTTACAAATTTTGTGTCCTCATTGAATTCTATTGATACATGGTTTTCTATTAAAGTGAGACATGAAGCACGAATATTGAGAAAGGATATAAAATATCAGGACGTTATAGAATACTTGATCCAATTAAATCCAAATTTCAATCCATCGAGAATTATGGATGCAGAAGATGATACTCTTAAAGATTACATTTATGAGGTAAAGGAATTGGCAGAACCGGATGAAGTCTTAGAAATTGCAGATTATAAAATAGAAATGTTTAAAGCAGGTCATTTTGAAGTAAACAAAACAGAGCCAAATGCAAAATCATTAAAGAGATATTTAATACGAGGTTCTTTGATTACTCAAAGTGGGTCTGCTAGTGAATTTTATGAAGGTAATCTTAGAAGCCGAAGAGGGCAGGATGGCTATGGTTGTCTCTATAAAGTTATTGGTATGGGTGAACGTGGTGATGGTTTAGGATATAGATATATTATGCAACCAGAACAAAATGGTGGTGATAATGGTATTTATTTTCAAGGAGTTCCTTTGAAGCATGAAGATAAGGGATTACCGCGTCCTAATTTGTATGATTTTGAAGCACAATTCAATAACTGTTCTAATGAAGGTGGAGTTAAGTTCCCTGGCGGCAAGAAGCCTTTAGCATTTCTAGATAAAGTTTTTGAAATATCAAACTTTTCCAAAGATGCTATAATAATGGATTTTTTTGCAGGATCAGCTTCTACTTTGCATGAAATTCTTTGTAGTAATCAAAGAGATAAGGCAAATCGCAAGTATATTATGGTGGAGATGGGAGAGCACTTTGATTTAAAAACAAAGACACGTTCCTTACGTTCTATTTATTCTTTTGAGAAAAATGCTTGGAAGGATGGCAAGCCTGTTTCCCGTAAAGGCATTTCTCAATGCTTCAAGTACATCCGTCTGGAGCAATATGAGGATACCCTAAATAACTTGCAGCTGAAGAACCAGCGACTCGACTTCGATAACGAGAATGGCAAGGGAGATTTCGAGGAAACCTATTTCCTTCGTTATATGCTCGATACAGAAACCAAGGGAGATCTCTTCAACCTGGAATGGTTTAAGAATCCGTTTGCCATGTCTATCAAGACAACCAAGGATAATGAGTTGGTAGATACCCATGTTGATATGGTGGAAACCTTCAACTATCTTATCGGTCTGAATGTAGAGACGCTCCGGTATCCTAAGGATGGCTACTGTGTGGTGGAAGGAACTACTCATATCGGCAATGAGCGAACTCTCGTGATTTGGAGAAACTGCAACAAGGTGAGCAACGAAGACTTGAATGAATTCTTCCGTAAGCAAGCCTACTGCACCACAGACTCAGAGTTCGATAAGATTTATGTAAATGGTGATAATACATTACCGAATATCAAGACGGATGAGGAGCATTGGAAAGTAGTACTCATTGAGGAAGAATTTAAGAAAAGAATGTTTGAATAGGTCTTATTATGGCTAAGAAAATACAGAAAAAAGGAAAACTGCAGCAGGCACTGGTCCTGTTTCATTATATCTTGCAGCTGTTTGGCTGTAAGGACTTGGAGGCTTTGTCTCGTGACCTCAAGGATCCAGCATTCGAAGGATTGAATGATGACCACGAGTCAAAACTCTATCATGAGCTTTGTCATAAGCTCTATGCAACAGGTCCTTTGTCCATAGAACAGTTGTACTTTTACGACCAGCATATCGTGAAGTTTACTGATGAGATTAACGAGAAGCGAAGTGAACCTATCAAGTGGAAGTACTTCCAGTATCTATCCCTCTTGTTCACGGAAATCTATCTCGACCAGTATTTCAGTAATCCGCAGGCACTTTGCGACAACCTGAATCGTTTTCTGCATGATGACTTCAATCATCGTGCAGAAACCTGGCATGAGTTGCCCGACTTTACGGTTGATGACTTGAATAAGTTGGCTTATTGGAATGCAACAGGTTCGGGCAAGACTCTGCTGATGCATGTCAACATCAAGCAATATCAGGAGTATGCCAGGATTCATCATGCCAAAAAACTCAACCGCATCATCGTATTGACTCCAAATGAAGGATTGAGCCGTCAGCATTATGAAGAGTTGAAGGCTTCTAATATGGATGTTGCTATGTTCAGTAAGCAGGGTGTTGGTGGTTTGTTTCAAGGCAAGGCTGTAGAAATCATCGACATCAATAAATTGGCAGATAAGGATGGAGATAAAACGGTAGCAGTTGAGGCTTTCGAGGGCAACAACCTGGTATTGGTAGATGAAGGTCACAAAGGTTCCAGTGGCGATGTCTGGATGGGGTATCGCCAGAAGTTGACCGAGGAAGGCTTCTCTTTTGAGTATTCCGCTACCTTTGGTCAAGCCATTTCTGCAAAGAGTAATGCCAAAGACCGGAAGGCGATGTTCGACCAATATGGTAAGGCAACACTTTTTGATTATTCCTATCGTTATTTCTATGCCGATGGATATGGCAAGGATTATCGTATCATGAATATGAACGATTGGAATGATGATGATCTGCTCAATATGTATCTCACGGCATATTTGCTATGTCTTTATGAACAGACTAAAATCTATCAGAGTGATGTGCGGATTCATAACAGGTTTCTGGTGGAAAAGCCTTTGGGAATATTTGTGGGAAGTAGCGTAAAGGCTGTGAGCAAGGAAAATAAGAATCAGGTATCGGATGTAACTCAGATTCTCTTGTTCTTGCAGGATTTTATCCGGAATCGTACAGAGTTTTCAGGTTATATCCGTCGCTTGCTCAGTTCGGAAGATGGATTGAAAACAAAGAATGGTTATTCTGTATTTGGCAACTCTTTCCTGGCGCTTAAAGGTGGTTATCTCGTAGAAGATGACAAACAGAAGTTTGCCGAGAACATCTACGATGCTATCCTGCGGAATCTTTTCCACTCCAATATCCATGGTGCCCAACTTCATATCGACCTTCAAAAAGGAGGTTTTGAGGAGATTGGTTTGAGAGTAGGAAGTGCTAAGGAATATTTCGGAGTCATCAATGTGGGCGATGGTAAGGAATTGCTGAAACTCTTGCAGGATAAAGGATTCCTTTGCGAAACGAAAGCATTCGGAACTTCCAGCCTCTTCAATAATATCAATTCTCAAGATTCAACTGTCAACATCCTGATTGGTTCCAAGAAGTTTACAGAAGGATGGAGTAGTTGGCGAGTTTCCGTGATGGGGCTGATGAATGTGGGACGCAGCGAAGGTTCTGAGATAATTCAGCTTTTTGGTCGTGGTGTTCGTCTGAAAGGATACAAGTATTCGCTGAAGCGAAGCAAAATGCTGGATGCCTGCTATCAGGACGAGATGATTCCAAAAGGATTGTCAACTATCGAGACTCTGAATATTTTTGGCGTGCGTGCCGACTATATGGAAGCCTTCAAGGCATATTTGGAGGATGAAGGTTTACCTACCAATGAGATAGACTATGAGAAGATTGTCATTAAAACCATTAAGTCTGTTGATTTAGATGCTCTTCATCTCTCATTGCCGAAAGTCGTGGATGGCTATAACTTCAAGAAGTCTGCCGTGGTGGAACCTGCCGATGAAAGCCTGATGAAAAAGGTGAATGTAAAACTGGACAAATATCCAAAGGTGGATTTGCTGAGAAGCAAGAATGTTCAAACTGCTAATGCTGCAAGTCGCTATATTGGTGTTTTGGACCAGGAGCATCTGAATTGGATAGACTGGACGGAAGTGTTCTTTGCCTTGCAGGGTATGAAGGCAGAGCGAGGTTGGTATAATCTGGAATTGCGATTGGAAGACTTGAAGTATCTGATGGCAAATCCTTCCTGGTACGAATTGTCAATTCCTGAAGACCGTTTGAACTTTCATGATTTTGGAAAGAATGTGGAGTTGTGGCAGGATGTTACAATCAGTCTGCTCCGTGGCTATATGGATATGGCTTACAAGAAGGCTAAGTCGAAGGAAGAGCAAAAGCATCTGAAGGAGACGCGCGTTACCTATTATAATATAGGTATGCCTGATGAATATGAAATAGAGGTTCGTAACGACCTGCTTAATGTGGTGGATTATTTGAAAATGTTGCAGGCGCAGGTGGAAGCCAATGAATTTGGTAAAGACTTAGTTCTTGATCCTCCTTATTTCAAGGCTTTGAATGTGGAGGAACATCTGTATAAGCCTTTGGTTTTCCTTGCAGAGAAAGATGTCAATGGTAATCGTCCTTATGTAGATGTTGTAACTGGTGAGCCAAAGTTGAAGGTGTCTCCTGTGGCATTAAACTTGGGAGAACAGAACTTTGTTACTTCTTTCCGTGAATATTGTAAGGCTCATCAAGACGATGTGCTGGCTGGTAAGCAGGTTTATCTGCTTCGCAATGAGAGTAAGAGGGGGTTGGGTTTCTTTGATGCAAACAACTTCTATCCTGATTTTATCTTATGGATATTGGATGGAGAGAAGCAATACATTACCTTCATCGATCCGAAAGGTATTCGCAATCTTAAAGGATTGGAGGATGATAAGATTCAACTATTCAAGTATTTACAGACAGAAGTGGCTTCTCAGTTGGGCAACGCTCATCTGATGTTGAACAGTTTCATTATCAGCAATACGCCAATGGAGCAAGTGGAGTTTTGGTTGAAGAATCCATTTGAGAAAGGTGAATTCCAAAAGAATCATGTGCTGTTTAAGGATGATAAAGGCTATCTGGACACAATGGTGAATATGATTTTGCAGTATATATAGAAAAAGTTTTTTCTAATTTAATGCCATTTCTGCCACGCTGAAGTATAAGTAGTTGATATATAGGTGGTAATGCGTGGCAATAAGACGTGTTTTTATTGCCACGTGTTGCCACATATTGCCACGCCAAAACGCTTGTAATCCTATGCGCAAGGCAATGAGGAATGTGCTCCAAGGCTTTGCCCATTTATACCCGAGACGTTGGGCAAATTTGCCCGGCTATTCCGGTCATTTCTCCTCATCGTTCCGGTCATATCTCCTCATGTACGCGGGCATGGATGCTCTTGTACATGGGTATGAGTACCCACGTACACGAGCATGAATGCTATGTTTTAACGATTTTAGTTGACCACCTAAATAGAAGTCCTCGAAAGATATAATAGAAGTTGTTGGAATATTTAGGATATGTCTTTGGAAGATATAGGTTCGTCGGGCGCACAACAGCTGTTGTGCGCTCGCCCATCAGCTGATGTGCACATGCACACCACGTGTTGTGCACATGTCATCCTGCTGATGGGCGGCAATCTTATAACTATTCTTGTAGTGTTTTCTATTATATTTGTCTTCTTGTTCCCTTCCTCGTACATATCACCTATAGCATATGTTCGTTTTGTTAGAAGTAAATCTCGCCGTCCTCTATGCCGGTAGAGTCAATAAACATGACATAATATATTGGTATATAGAGAACCTTATCGACTTGCTTCACTTCTCGCTCATTGGATACCACCATTCCTGACAAAACATGATAGTCTGGGACGGTAAGCATTTTGTTGAGCGCACTATGCACCATGTAGTCTTTTCCCGATTTCACTTCTATGGGGAGAATGCTAAGATTGGAATAGTCATCCACCAAGAAATCTACCTCGCCTCGTTGGCGATTATCATAATAAAAGAGGTGATGACCATGTGCCTTCAATTCTTGTGCCACCACATTCTCATAGACACTCCCCAAGTTGATGCTTTTTTCATCCTTCAAGATAGGACGAAGGTTATAGTGGTAGAGCTGGGATGTGAGCATGCCTACATCGTTGAGATATAGTTTCAAGAGGTTCTTTTGTACCGACTCCTTGAGAGGATACTTCGGATTGGCTATGGCGTGGACATCCAGAGTAATGCCTGAAGATATGAGGTATTCAAATTCAGCTGCATATCTGCTGAATCTATCTCCCTTTTGATCTCTGATATCCTTGGCTATAATGCGCTTCTTCTTGTTCTCCATTTGAGATGGAATCATATCGTAGATGCGACGTATCAGCAAATTGCGACCATTGTCTTGCTCATATTTGGATGCATCTTCACCATACATCGTACGAATAGACTCTTGTATCTCTCTCACCTTAACGATGTTGTGTGTCTCTAAATATGTGTTGACAGCATCTGGCATTCCACCAACCAATAAGTAACGACGGAATAAATCCATTACTCGATTGTGCATTTCGATGCTGAGGCTCTTTTTCTTCTTGTAGCATTCCTTCATTTTTTGGATGGCTTCCTCTCCAAAATCATTGGCTATGAGAAATTCCTCAAAGTCGAGTTGGTACATCTCCCTTCTGATGATGCTTCCGATGGGGATGGAGGTGGTGGAGCGCAAAGTGATGCCCAAGAGACTGCCACTTGCGATAAATCGGTAGCGATTGTCTTGTCTGAAAAATTTGAGCATAGTGAGATACTGCGGATATTGCTGTATCTCGTCTATGAATATCAGCGTGTTGGTCTTGTTGTCAAGCTTCTTGCCTGCCAACATACTGAGATTGAGATAGAATTCCTCTGTAGTCTTGATATCCTTAAAGGTTTGCTTTCCTTCATCATCGGCAGCGAAATTAATCTCCACGAAGTTAGGAAAGAGGCGCTTGCCCACCTCTCTTATGATATAGGACTTGCCGATTTGACGTGCCCCCTCCAGTATGAGAATCTTGTCCGAATCAGACGTCAGATGCTCTTCTATGTACTTTTCTATCTTCCTGTATAACATGATATTTATACTTTTCAATATAAGTTAGAACCGCATATTTACACTTTTCAATATAAAATGTGGTCTATTATTTACACTTTTCAATATATTTTCGTGTTGCAAAAATACACTTTTCAAATGAAATATGCAAGAAAATAGGCGTTTTTTCCTAAAATATAGGCAAAAAAACGCAGAAATTTACCTAAAACATAGGCAAATTCCTGCGTAAATCTACACTTTTCAATATAATTTTAGCTTGAAAAAGTTGGAACTTCTTTATTTTTTTCGTAATTTTGCAGCCTCAATTATAAATAAGGTATATAGGATGACAATGAATTTGAGTGATTTGGCACGCAAGCGAGTGGCTGTTGCTGCTTATTATTTTGTACCGGGAGTGGTGTTTGCCAGTTGGGCTAGCCGCATTCCGGATGTAAAGCATCTGTTGCACTTGAGCAATGGACAGTTGGGATCGGTATTGTTTGCCATTCCTATTGGACAACTCCTGATGATGGCTTTTTCGGGGATATTGGTTACCAAGTTTGGAAGTAAGAGAATGTTGGTATTGTGTGAATTGTTATATGCTTTGGCTTTGCTGAGCATCGGTTTCAGTACCACCATTTTCCATCTCATTCTTAGTTTGGTGGCTTTCGGTATGATGGCTAACTTGATGAACATCGCCACCAATACGCAGGCTTGTTTGTTGGAAAAGATGTATGGCAGAAACATCATGTCTTCCTTTCATGGCTTGTGGAGCCTTGGGGGATTTTCTGGTGGTATCATCGGCTCTGTCTTTGCCAATACGCTGCTGCCTATTCCCGTGCATTTTGGTTCTATCTTAGCGATGTCAGTCCTCGTCATCTTCATCGGTTATCATTTCTTGGTAGATGACCAGACGGCAGCGGCTGAGGAGGAAGATGTGCCTAAGTTCTCCTTACGTAGCATTGACCCTGTATTGTTCTTATTAGGATTGATGGGTTTCGGAGGAATGTTCTGCGAGGGAACTGTATATGATTGGAGTAGTGTGTATTTCTCTTCGGTGGTAAAACCAGATGATGCTTTTATTCGAGCTGGCTATGTGGCTGGAATGGGAGCGATGACGCTCGGTAGATTCTTGGCGGATGGGTTTGTTACAAAGTATGGACCAGCCAAGGTCTTGAAAACATGTGGTGTCTTGATATTGGTCGGTCTTTGGATGGCTGCCGGCTTACCTTATCTCATCACTGCCACTTTGGGCTTCTTGCTAGTGGGTTTTGGTATCTCTTCTTCGGTGCCTATCTGTTATAGCATTGCGGGCAAACTGGGTACGATGAAGGCGAGCATCGCTCTGACCATTGTTTCGAGCATCAGTTTCTTTGGTTTCTTAGTGGGACCTCCTGTCATCGGTTGGCTTTCCGAGGCTACTAATCTTCGCATTGCCATTAGCATTGCTGCTTGTTTCGGATTATTTATTGCCTTTATTGCAGGAAAGGTTAGCAAGAGGGTAGAGCCATAAAAAACTCGCCAAGTGGAATCAATCACTTGGCGAGTTTTTTATTGTTATCAAATGATGTGTCTTTACAAGAACAAACTTCCTATCTGGAAGACCAGGGCTGATACTACCCATGCCAGGAGCGTGG